>DASSWH010000079.1:0-38878 GCA_035705175.1 Pseudidiomarina sp. | reverse complement strand
CACTGAAAGAGCCGCCGAAGAACATGTCTGAAGAAGTGTCTCCATTCATCTCTGACTGGTATCGTGAGAACTTTGACTTTGACAGCAAACAACAACTTATTGCTGCGGTTGAAGCCGTCACATTAGCGGACATTAAAGCCTTCTATCAGCAAACTATGCTGAATCCTGAAGCCGCTCGTATTTCAGTTCAGATGCGTGGCACCAAGTTCCTTGAAAAACCTTTTGCTGAGCTTCCGAATCAGCAGGTTGTCGAGTCGCTTGCGAAATTCCATGCTGACATGCCGAAGCAATAAGTTTTAGTCATAAAAAAAGCCCGGCCAGTTAACACTGCGCCGGGCTTTTTATTGCTTGAACCTGAACGTTATTCAATGTCCTGTTTCGGTCGCGAGGGACGAACTGCTGGCCGAACTATCGGTTGCACGGAGCGAGCTTGTGGCTGCTGAATTCTCGGCTGCTGAATGACTGGCGACTGCAGCGCTGGTCGTGAATAGCTTGGTTGTGAAACCGCCGGCTGCCTGACCACTGGACTACTCACCGCAGGCATCCTCTGCACAGGTCGCTGAGCAACAGGTTCTGAAATACGCGGTTGTGGACTCTGCTTAAACAGCGGTTGTTGGCGTGGCAACGGCGTACTGATCTGCGGACGCTCCCGCGTCGGTTGATTCGTGATCGTTGGTCTCTCGGCTAATCGAGTTCTGATTTCAGTCGGAGTTCTGATGGACGGACGTTGCTGCCGAATCGGCTGATCGGTGATATCTACCACGTCACGGCGTAAACGATCATCAGCAATACGAGTATCGCGCGATTGTACTCGCTTACCCGGATTCTCGGTTATGGTCGGTGCAGTCGATAGTTTGCGCCGCTGTGGTTCTTGATTGGCCACTGGATCACGACGATCTACGATCTGGCGCTTTGGTCCATCCCATTGTAATTCACGACGTTTAAACTTAACCCCACGACGATGCTCGGGCTCATGCTGCCAGCGCCGGCCATCCTGAACAATTTGTCGACGCTCTGGATAATGCTTTTTGGGCTTGTGGTAATGGTGGTGATGCACCACAACATAACGCTGTGGCCAATAAAAGGAGCTGAAGTAATAGGCACTAGGAACGTGATAATTGACGCCCCAGTAAATACCAGAACCAATACTCACGTGTAATGACGGATAATGCCAATATACGGGCGAACGGTTTTGCCACCACCAGTCTCCGTAAACGTAACGGCTGTCATAGTAAGGTACATAAACAACTTCACGCCGAACGGTCTCAATGACAATCGTCTTCTCTTCGCGTTGCACATTAATATGTTCATCGCTAGCGAGGTTGCCAGCCGTGTATGCTTGCTGGCGCAGACTTTGAATGCTTGCCAAAACCGCTTCTTCTTCAGCGAGAAATGCTTCTCCTAAAGCTTGCGTCCAGGCTAAGTCGGTACTCATTCGCTTTAAAACACCCGGTGTTGCCACCAAAGCCTTCACGCTTGGATCCCACGGCTGGGGTTCCACTGCGGCTAGTGCAGCCTCAGCATCAAGATGAGCATAGTCTTGTGTCCAGCGTTCGGCTTGGACCACCTCTAATGGATACGTTGCTGCAATGAGAATATGAGAGAGTAACGCGTCTGGATAGAGCGCCACAGGGGCGAGTAGCTCATCTATGGTCGCAGTTTCATAGTACGCAGCATCACGAATGACCTGAGTCATTTCGGAGCGAATCACTTCGCTGCGGGATGCGTAGGTTGCGGTACAACCGGTTACTGCCATCAGGCTGAGCGCGATGACGCTTAATTTTAAACCAGAATGATGTCGCATAATCATGCCTCCAATCGGCAGACAACAAAACAGTCGTCGTTATGAGTATAGATGCTCGACTATCGAAAAAGGTAACAATTTATCGCCTTTAAATTGTAAAGGTTATGTAACAAAATACTTTAATGTTGGCTTCCCATTCCTAAGCGAATGACATATAACAAGTTATTGGGAAACATTGGAGTAACAAAATGAAGACCACGGCACATCGTCATCAATACACCTTAGTCATGAGTGTACTGTGGATCATTGGCGTATTTTCATTCGTAATAGGCACCCTTAACGTGGTTGTATTTGCCGCCTACGAGCTTGCCGTTTTTAACTACATCAGTTTAGTCGCAGCCGCACTCATAGGGGCTTACCATAAACGTCACCGCCAGTTGCGACGTTCATCTTGGCTCGTCTGCATCGCTATTACTTTTAACGTGATGATGTTCATGCACTTGGTCACCGGCAATAGTTATTCGGTACTCTGGGTCACTGTAATTCCACCGATAGTGTTCTTTTTGTTGGGACGAAAAGTCGGAGCTTGGTACACCGCGATCGTATTTGGGTACACCATTGCCTTTATGGCTTATCAGCTTCCGCGCGCTGAACCTCTGACTATGGGCTTGGGTAGTTTGTTGAATATGATCGAAGTTTTCACCGCCCACTGGTTCCTCTTCCGACACTACGAGAAGTCTCGTGCCGATGCTTATGATGAGCTCGAACGATTGTCGAATACAGATAGATTGACCGGCCTCGCGAATCGCTTGAGCCTAGACGCGACGCTGGCGCAATTTACCCGCTCAGACAACAATAACCTGAATGAAGCCGCCATTGTGCTTGCTGACATTGATCACTTTAAAACCATCAACGATCGCTTTGGACATTTGCAAGGTGACCGTGTGCTGCAACACATTGCGCAGTTGTTGCGCTTACAGGTACGTGAATCGGATTTTGTTGGTCGCTGGGGCGGTGAGGAGTTCATGTTGATTCTACCGAACACCTCGACCACCGAGGCATTCGCTATTTGTGAACAGTTGCGCGAGCACATCGCCGAGCTGAAGCTATTTCCAAACGAGCGCACAACAATGAGCTTTGGTCTCGCCAGTTTGCAGCCTAACCAAGCGCCCGAACAAGCAGTAGCTGCTGCTGATCAGGCGCTTTACGAGGCAAAACATCAGGGCCGTAATCGCACTATCGTGAACTTTTAACGTTCACGTGACCTACACGACGCCCTGCTGAATCATAGCGTCTGCAACGCGACGAAAACCTGCGATGTTCGCGCCAACCACAAGATTATCTTTCTCACCAAACTCCTCAGCAGCGTCCCGCGACGATTGATAGATGTGGCACATGATGGTCTTCAATCTTTCATCGACTTCCTCAAAGGTCCAACGTTGCATGCTCGAGTTCTGCGCCATTTCCAATTGTGAAGTGGCAACTCCGCCCGCATTCGAAGCTTTACCTGGCGCATACGCAATGCGTGACTCCAACAGGATATCAGCAGCTTCCGCTGTGCACGGCATGTTGGCGCCTTCAACCAGCCCTTTACAGCCATTTTCAACCAAAGCTTCAGCATCTTCCTTCGATATCTCATTCTGAGTCGCACATGGAAATGCTAGATCAGCGGCATAGCGCCAAATCTTCTCGCCATCATCCGGGTAATCATCGCGCGGTGTGTATTCAGCTTTGCTGTGCTTCTCGAGATACTTTTCGAGCCGCTCGCTACCGGCTTCTTTCAGCTCTTTCACGGTATCTAAGTCAATGCCATCTTGATGGTAAATGGTACCGCTGGAGTCACTGCACGCAACCGGAATAGCGCCTAGTTCAATCAACTTTTCCATGGTATAAATGGCAACGTTACCAGAGCCCGATACCAAACAACGTTTACCTTTTATTTCAAAGTCGCGGTCTTCCATCATATATTTGGCAAAGTAAACCGCGCCATAGCCCGTCGCTTGTGTGCGTACTTCGGAGCCTCCCCACAGGGAGCCCTTGCCCGTCAGTACACCATCAAACCGATTCACAATACGTTTGTATTGTCCAAACAAGTAGCCGATTTCTCGCGTTCCAACACCGATATCACCAGCCGGCACGTCTGTATTTGGCCCAATATGACGATAGAGCTCGGTCATAAACGACTGGCAAAAACGCATGATTTCTTGTTGTGATTTGCCCTTGGGATCAAAGTTTGAACCGCCTTTACCACCGCCGATTGACAAGCCTGTCAGTGCATTTTTAAAGATCTGCTCAAAACCGAGAAACTTGACGATGCTGCCATTTACACTCTTGTGAAATCGTAAGCCGCCTTTATAAGGACCCAGAGCCGAGTTGAACTCTATTCGATAGCCCTTATTGACCTGAATCTTGCCGTTATCATCTAACCATGGCACGCGAAACATAATCTGCCGTTCTGGTTCAACTAAACGCTCGATATTTGCGTGTTCCCGGTAACGTGGATTGCTTTCAAGGAGGGGTTCAATGGATTCGAGAACTTCTTCGACGGCTTGATAAAATTCAGATTGAGCGGGACTGGTTTGCTTTAACTGCTCGATGGTGTCGTGCATGTAGGTCATATCGGGGCTTCCATCCTCTTGTTATTTGCACTCAGCATGCGTGAGTGCAGGTTTCCTGTCAAATGTCTCATTACCTACGTATTGCGCTGTCCATTTAGACCAGTTAGAGTGCTATTAACACAACCTTTACAACTCGATTTGTTGAGCAACCGGGATATTGCCGCACATGACTTGCTTTGCACATTTAGCAGCCTTGGTTTTCTATATCGCGCTGAGCTACGGTCTCTGGTCGGCTGCCAGCCAGACGGTCGAGCAATCCGTACCCGCGACCACTGACCCGGGCATTGAGTCCACAACTGAGCAGCCTGTAATCAATCCACTCCAATCTGCTGACTCCCAACACTCGCTCACGCAGCTTCATGAACTCCTGGCTGAACTGAGGCGTGTTCGTGACGAACTACAAGCGAGTTCGGAGCATGCAAATATTGACGTGGCAGCGTTCACGACTATGACCAACGACCAGCGGCGCGAGTTACTGCAAGATGAACTTGCGCAGGGTAAAGCAGTACCAAAATCAGCGATGCATTACCTGTTAGGCTATGACACCACGTTCGCGGAGCTATACGCACCCGATAGCCGCTTCGCCGACTGGGATTTTGAAGCTGAACAGACCGAAGTCGCAGCAATGCTTGCTGAACCGTTGGCCGCCAAAACCTTTGAACGGATCAGTTGCCTGAAAATGACCTGTAATATCCACTTCGGTACCAGTAATCCTTCCGAGAAAAGCGCGATTGTGAGTACTTTTAGAAATACCATCAGTAATCAACCTGCCGCAGGAAGGCAGCGTTGGATCCACCACAAATATGACTCCAGCGAAGTGCATATTTCGTTTGGGCGTAGCTTGGATAACTAATCATGAATCGTTATCTTCTGATCAGTCTCCATGTTATCGGCATCATGTGCGTTGCTTTGGCCGGTTACCAGTACTGGCAGACATCAACAACCCGCAATTCCGTGGAACCGTCCATTACCCAGACTGAAGTCAATAAAGACCCCGATATTGCAACAGCATCGAGCGATCCCTACCAAGAAGAGCATGATCAAATCAAAGCCGACATTGCTGATTTAGAGGCGGAGATTGCGGATCTGCGCGCATCAGGCAAACGTCTCAAATCTGAGCAAACTGAATTACCGAATCACCCCCTCGATGATGAATGGAATCAGGCGCGTGACCCAGTCGCCGATTTTGCGGATGACGGCCCTGAGGACACTACACTGACTCGACGAGTTGATGATCTCTTTATTACCCACGAAATACTGCGTGATTATAATTTTCGGGATTTGGAATGTCGGCAAACGTCCTGCCGTTTCTTGGTTGATACAGACTCATCCACTATGATGTCGATGGTGATGCGGACTCACCGAGCCTTGGTTGAAGCGGGCCTTCGTTCTGAGCAGCCGTATGTGCATTTAGTCCCGAATGCTGACGGCGAATTCGAAATGATTGTAAACTGGGAAAATTAAACCACTCGTGAGTTAATTACTATGCCTTTCAAGTTTGCTGCAGTTGTTAACGAGTGGCGATCAACGCTACTGATGTCTCTAGCATCGCTGGCTTTACTATGGCTGCTGCCCAATCAAGGATTCGGCCCCTATCAAGCCATAAACCCGTTTCAAATTTGGCTATTTGTCATTCTCATCACGGGTATTTCGTTGGTCGGTTACGTAGCGGTGCGCGTGCTTGGCAGCACCCGCGGACTGCTGATGACTGGTTTTTTCGGCGGCCTCGTCTCGTCAACAGCCGTGACCTTGAGCTTTGCTCGCATTGCTAACAAGCATCCCACTTACTCAAGCACGCTAGCCGCCGGCACCATACTAGCCGCGGGAACTATGTTTCCTCGAATACTGATTGAAGTTGCTGTGATCAACTCGAAATTAGTCGAGACGCTGATGATTCCGCTTCTGTTAATGATGGTGATCAGTTACGGCAGTGTGATTTGATTGGTTAAACAACCCGTAGCGGAATTACTGCAGCCTCAAGAATTACCGATCAATAACCCATTTCATTTTATTCCAGCGCTACAATTTGCCTTGCTGTTGATTGTCATCATTCTCGCAACAGAGCTGGGACTGGCTCATTTTGGTGACCAAGGACTATTTGTTGTCGCTGCTTTAAGTGGCATTACGGATGTGGACGCTATGACTATCACGGTAAGTCAGCTTGCTTTGACAGACATTAGCGAATCAACCGCCGTTTTGGCGATTATGATTGCCGCCGTTACCAATACGTTGATAAAGGCGGCAATTGTTTGGTTTATTGCGGGTCGACGGATGGCATACCAAGTTCTCAGTGTATTTACCATCGCACTGGGCAGCGGTTTACTCGCCTTTTGGTTGTAAACGCGGTGCTGGCATCGCTCGACCACCTTGATTTAATGTCAGTTGTTGAGCTGGTCCATCAGCACTGAGATCAAATACCATTTCGATACCAAACTGGTCGTTGAATAGGACGTTGTCGCCCTCTGATTGCACTGGGAATGCATTTTGCCCCGTTGCTTGGGCCGTCATACCTGCATTCGTGCGACGAATGGTAATGACGAAGCCGGGTTGCAGTTCATAGTCACCGACCAGACGCTCCTGTTGCTCCGCAGTTAATGAACTGACATTACGCATTGCGACTTCGTTGCTGACTTTCTCAGCACGTTCAGCCTCCGCACTATTCACCTGATAAAAATCAACACCGGTAACATTACCGCTCTCATCTCGAACCGCTTCAAAATATGCTGCGGAGCCTTCGAGAGCGAACTGATCATTCCCTACCGGAATAACCACTGACGGCGTGCCACCTTGACGTTGACTCAGCAAACGACCATCTTCCAGCTTCAGCGTGCGCTTGGTGTCGTCATTGATTTGGTAGGTGCCCACGAGCTTTTCTAATTCCATTGAACTCATTTCGACTGGAGGCTTTTCAATTGGGAATGGGTTGCCCGCTGCTATCGCTGCAAGTCGGAAGGCGATATCGGTTGGGCTGGCAGGACCGCCGGCAATGTTGGACAGCACCACCACAGATATTTCCTGCTCTGGCAACCACAATGCGTAGGTATTAAAACCATGAATACCACCACCATGCGACAACGTATCCCAACCACGGAGCTTACCTGCGGCAATGCCATAGCCGTAACCATCCGCAACGTCTTCCGGTGTGATCATTTTCTCGTAACTGGCAGCGGAAATGACATTGCCACTATGCAGTGCAACCTGCCATTTATCTACATCAGCGGCTGTTGCAGATAAGGCTCCAGCTGCATGCGGCTGCGTCATACTCAGGTGCGGCGCATTGATGGGACCATCTTCACTATTGTGGTATCCCGGAATCCGGCGAGGCGTGATTTTCGCATCTGGATAGTAAGCAGTGTCGTTGATTCCTAGTGGCTTCAGCAAACGATTGACTATGTAGCTATCCCAGGGTTGTGCAGTAACTTTTTCAATAATAGCCCCCAACATGACGTATGCAGAGTTGTTGTAGCGCCATTCAGTACCGGGATCAAAATCAAGCGGAAGTTCAGCGAATACTGCGATTAATTCAGCAGTCGTCAAATCACGCTGAATTCGCGTGTCACTCATATAACCGGGAATACTGGTATAACTAGCAATACCCGAAGTATGGTTGAGTAATTGATGCACGGTAACATCGCCAAATGCAAGATCGGGCCACCATTTGGAAACCGTGTCGTCCAGACTAAGCTTGCCTTCATCGACTAACTTTAGAATCGCGGCAGCGGTGTATTGTTTCGTCACCGAAGCTAAGCGAAAAATATGGTCGTTTTCCATAGCGACGGCGAGTTCCATATCGGCCATCCCTGCCGCAGTGGCGTATACCGCCTCACCTGACCGCGAAACATGAATAGCGGCACCAGGCAGATTCTGCTGGTAACTTGAACGTACAACTTGATCGTAAGCACTGGTATCCGCTTGTGCAGCAACAGACACCAAAAGAGCACTCAGGGCAACGGTGGTCAAGCCGGTTGAATAAGTTATTTTCATTAGTTTCTCCCAAACTGAGTTGAATTGAGAGAAAGTCTAGTCCACTTTGTTTGAAAGTGTTCGCGATGTTCGTTTACAAATGTAACCAGAAGTGAACATCAAGCAAATCGGGAGAAAAAGATAATGTGTGGCCGCATGAATGTGATCGCCGCTCCGTTGACAGCTTATCTCGGTGAACAGTTGGGCATTCAGTTTAAGACGCAGGATAATGCTGACGTACGCCCAACACAGAGTATTGACACGCTGATGTGGAATGAGGCAACAGAATCCATACAGCAGGTGCCAACACAGTGGGGTATACGACCCAACTGGGCTACGAAAATTCTGATTAATGCGCAAGTAGAAACAGCGGCAGTGAAGCCGACCTTTACGCGTGCTTTTGCCCAGTCGCGTTGTTTGATTCCCGTGTCAGGGTATTACGAGTGGCGAACTGAAGATGGACGCAAAGTGAAGTATTTGTTCGAAAGTAGCGATAGCAGCCCCTTGTTGATGGGAGGGCTCGTTTTCCATGGTGGACAACATCCAGAACTCGTCAGTTTGACCATTGCACCGAATGAAATCTGCGCGGAGTATCATCATCGCATGCCGTTCTTCGTCCCAGTGGACGCTATAAATTATTGGTTCACCAGCCCTGTCGAACAGTTAGGACCGTTATTACAACCACTCCCAGGTGCGGCCATCCAGGTGAGCCAAGCAGAATAACTTAGCGTAAATCAAACTAACGACCACCGAATTGGTCAACTAAACTACTGGTAAATAGTGAACAGTAAACAGTGAATAGAACAACACGATTAGCTTGTCGTATGCGCCATTTTTGTGTTTGTGTTCACTGTTCACTGTTCTCTTTTAACTATTCAGGAGGTTTATTATGGCACTGCGTATTGGCGATACCGCGCCTGACTTTTCCATCGACACCACGAATGGTCCCATCCGGCTGCACGACTGGGCGCAGGGATCATGGGTGTTCTTTTTCAGTCACCCGGCAGACTACACGCCAGTTTGCACGACCGAAATGGGGCGCACCTCACAACTGGCGCCAGAATTTGCCAAACGTAATGTCAAACCACTCGGCTTATCGACCGATACGGTTGAACAACACAAAGGCTGGATTCAAGATGTCAACGAAACTCAGAACACCGTTCTGGAGTTTCCAATTGTGGCTGACAAAGAACTGAAAATTGCGCAGTTGTACGACATGATTCACCCGAATGAGAGTGTCACGGCTACGGTGCGCTCAGTTTTCATCATTGATCCGTCGATGAAGATCCGTCTGATGATGACCTATCCGATGACCGTCGGACGCAATTTTGACGAGATTTTGCGCGTCATTGATGCGTTGCAAACAACCGATAAACAAGAAGTTGCTTGCCCAGCGGATTGGCGTCCGGGTAATCCAGTCATTATTCGCCCCACCGTCAGCGATGAAGACGCCAAGAAGAAGTTCCCACAAGGTTGGACAACGTTGAAGCCATACTTGCGCATTACTGAACTCGATAAATGATTAAATTTCATACGAAACGCTAGTATTCACCGCCGCTCGTGGCATAATCGAGCGGTGGTTATTTGGTTGAATTAGGGGCTCCGTTGAAGTACACATTTGATGGATTTACGATCGACTCCGACCAACTGTGTATCGACTATCAGGGAAAATTGCTTCAGATCGACAGTCGTATCATTAAACTGATGATACTGCTGATTCAGAAATATCCAGAAGTAGTCAGTCAAAAGGAATTACTCGAAACACTGTGGAACGGCTCCGTCGTATCGACTTGGTCAGCGTCGCGTCTTGTTGCAGACGCCCGCACCGTTTTTAAGTCTCACAACTATGATCGAGCGATTATTCAGACGTTGCGTGGGCGTGGTTATCGACTCGCGCCGGAGTTAGCGCAACGGTTGAATCAGCCGAGTAACATGGTCACGCCGTCACAACCTGTGCTCGCGCCAACGCCTGCCAACAACAAAAGAGTCTGGATTGGTGCAGTCGTTATGCTGGCAATTGCCGCTATTTCTGCACCTATTTACATGACAGCATTTCATACTGAAGACAATACTCCTCGAGAGATCAAATACAGTGAGCCACTTGAAGTCGTCGGCCGTATTTTGTGGGTAGACGATAATCCCTCCAACAATGAACGTGAAGTTACCTACTTTGAAAGGCACGCTTATGGCGTCTACAGCGCGTTAACGACTGACGACGCATTAACACTACTTGAATTATACAACTACGACATCGTTATCTCGGATATGGGGCGCCATGATGATCCGCTCGCCGGTATGCGATTACTCGATGCCATGCGAGCGAAAGGCGACGACACGCCTTTTGTGCTCTACACCATCGTTGCCAACGAAGCGCAACGTCGATTATTTTCGGAAAAAGGTGGATATGCCGTTACCACCGACCCCGATACGCTCGTTGAAACCATCATGAAGATGCCGCTTCAAAATTCTTCAAATCGTTTCAAAGACAAACCGTAAAAAGCGGCTCATACTCAGCATGCAGTTTGTTTCACGGATGTGCGAACCACGGATGGCTTCGCCACGGATGGCTATTTATTTGATTTGAAATGACAGACAGACATTCAATTTTAAGGGCGCGGCTTCTCACGAATCCGCGTCTTCTTTTTTGCATACATATCAGCTAATGTATGGCTATCTAGTTTCGTTTCAGGATATGTTGTGGCTGTCGATTTTATTGAAGTTTATGATGACGCGCTGTCGGCTGAGTTTTGTCGCGAATTCATTCAGCGTTTTGATGCGAGTCCACACCGTATAGCGGGCCGCACCGGCGGTGGTGTAGATACGAGTAAAAAAGTCAGTGAAGACTTGTATCTCAATCAGCATCCCGATTACCAAGATGCCCTAGCGGTCATTCAAACGGCGACGCGAAAACTTGCCGTTGAATATGTTACCAAATACCGGTTTGCTCTCATTGCCCCAGTCGCACTGCAAATTAAACACCCGGAGACCGGTGAACCGACTGCGTTAACCCATGAAAATTTTGATGACATTGCGGCTGGGAACGAAGAAGCATACATGCAGTTACTGTATCGTATGGGGCCGATTCAAGCACAGAAGTATCCGCGCGGCAAAGGCAACTACAATTATTGGCACTGTGAAGTCTATCCGGAAAAAAACAGCGTCGAAGCGCTGCATCGAAGCTTACTCTTTATGTTTTATTTGAATGATGTGGAACACGGTGGCACAACCGATTTTTATTATCAGAACCGCAGTATTCAACCGAAAACAGGACGTATGGTCATTGCCCCTGGCTACTTCACCCACACCCACCGCGGCACCGTGCCAGAATCTGATGACAAATACATCCTCACCAGTTGGATTCTGATGAACTCCGGGCAACAGTTATTTGGTGCTTGAACGAACGCCCATGCCTGTGCTGTCATGCACTTTTGCAGTCACTTCAATGCCCTGCCTGACACTTTGAGTCACCACACAAAAGTCCTCAAATTGTGCCAAGATCTTATCTAATTGGGGTAATTCGATAGCGGGATTACCTAGGCGTAAGTCGACATCTAAGTGTGTTACCCGCAAACGTCCATCAACACGATCGGTAGTGGCTGTCACTTGCGCACGCATTTGACCCGGATCGCCTTTATATTTGCGTATCGCAAACATCAAGCTCGCCGCCATACAATTTGCGACCGCTGCCGCAAGTAGTTGACTCGGACTTGGTCCCGAACCACTCCCCAGTGGCTCAGGTTCATCGGTTGTGATGGTTCCATAGTCACCAAAATCAACTTCAAATTTATAGCCTTCAACTAACCTGAGATTAACGACACTGGCCTGATTACTCATGTTTTAGTCCTTATTTTTTGGCATAATGAACGCCCTTTTGACTATAGCGCGAGGAGAATGATTCATGAAGAATCCGCTGTATATTCCTTATGCAGGCCCCAATCTGTTAGAAACACCGTTACTGAACAAAGGTAGCGCATTTACTCGCGAAGAACGTGCTGCCTTTAATCTAACGGGTTTATTGCCGCCGCGCTATGAAACCATTGAGGAGCAAGTGAAACGCTGTTACCTGCAGTACTCTAGCTTTGATACTGCTCTCAACAAGCACATTTATTTGCGCGCCATCCAAGACAACAACGAAACCCTGTTCTATCGGTTGCTCCAGAATCATCTTGAAGAAATGATGCCAATTATCTACACCCCCACGGTCGGCGATGCCTGCGAACAATTTTCTGATATCTACCGTAGCTCGCGTGGCCTGTTTGTCTCCTACGAAGAACGCGATCAGCTGGATGATATTCTGCGAAATGCGACCAAACGCAAAGTCAAAGTGATTGTCGTTACCGATGGTGAACGCATTTTAGGTTTGGGTGACCAAGGTATTGGCGGTATGGGTATCCCAATCGGGAAATTGAGCCTGTACACGGCTTGTGGCGGTATCAGTCCTGCTTATACCCTGCCAGTATGTTTGGATGTCGGAACGAATAACGAAAAACTCCTCAATGACCCGATGTATATGGGCGCTCGACACAAACGGATTGGTCAGGCGGAGTATGATGAGTTCATTGAGAAATTTATGCATGCGATACGCCGTCGCTGGCCTGAGGCGATGATTCAATTTGAGGATTTCGCGCAACCCAATGCGATGCCAATTTTGCGGAAATATCGCGAAGAGTTTTGCTGCTTTAACGACGATATACAAGGAACTGCAGCAGTCACTGTGGGCACCCTGCTGGCGGCGTGCAAAGTCAAGGGCGTGAAGCTGAGCGACCAAAAAGTCGCCTTTGTAGGAGCGGGATCGGCAGGTTGCGGGATTGCTGAGCAGATCATTCAACAAATGATTGCCGAAGGCATTTCTGATTCGGAGGCTCGTCAGCAAGTTTTTATGGTCGACCGCTTTGGATTACTGACTGAGGATATGACGGGGCTGAGAGATTTTCAAGCGGCTCTGGCACAACCACGAAAAGCTCTCGAAGCTTGGCAGCATAGTGGCGACTATCCTTCATTGTTAGACGTCATGCACTGTGCCCAGCCTACTATTCTTATCGGTGTATCAGGACAACCCGGATTATTCACCGAACAAGTTATTCGTGCCATGCATCAATATACGTCCGCGCCAATTATTTTCCCGCTCTCAAATCCGTCACGACAAATTGAGGCGCATCCTGCACACATTATCGAATGGACCGAGGGGCAAGCAATTATTGCAACCGGCAGTCCGTTTGATCCGGTGAAATATCAGGGGCAGGAGTTTCCGATCGCACAATGCAATAACAGCTACATTTTCCCGGGTATTGGGCTGGGTGTGCTCGCCGTAAAAGCGCGATCAATAAGCGATGCCATGCTGATTGCCGCCAGCTCAACGCTCGCTGAAGCATCGCCCAGAGTTACTGGAGAAAGTGAACACTTACTACCACCAATAACTTCTATTGCGGCGTTAAGTCAACAAATCGCTTTCGCGGTAGCCAAAGTGGCACAAGAACAAGGCTTAGCTCTAGAAATTAGTGATGAAACGCTACGTCAACGCATCGACGGTCACTTCTGGCAACCCGCTTATCGAAACTACAAGCGGGTCAGTATTTAGCCAATTCATCCTAGTCAGCCTTCAACTTTCCTTGTATGTTGAATAGACATGGAAAGTTGGAGATTGGCATGAGTCGACTGCAGTTCTCAGGTTGTTTGGTCAGTGCGCTGTTGTTCACGGCACTGTCGTCGGCTGTCTATGCGCAAGCTAAAGAACAAAAAAAGGAAGACGTCACCACGGAGTCGCCAGAAATGATCGATGCATTTCGTGATGGTCTTCAAGACTCTGTCAGTGCAACCGCCGCTTGGCTTGATTCTTTCTTTGCTGACCAGGTCGATCCGAAGGACTACGACACTGCCTATGGAAGTTTATCGCTGCGCCCCGAATGGGACGAGTATGACGGCTTCAAAATAGACTCTAGTTTTCGAGCTAGCGTTGTATTCCCGCATGCGAAACGACAATTTTCCGCTTTTATCGGTCGTGGTGATTTTGATGACATCATCAACAATACCCAAACGACTCGCCCTTCCGTTATTCGACGCGACCAAAGTGACGAAGAATGGATGGTTGGTCTGGGTTTTGACCCCTATGTCGAAGACCATCATAGTCTGTCGATTGGCGCCGGCTTTCGTGGCGGAATTGACCTTGACCCCTACGTGAGAGCGCGCTATCGCTTTGAAACGATTCTCAGCGACGCCAGTGAAATACACCTTCAATCCGTTGGATTTTGGCGCGATAGTGATGGTTTCGGTATAGCCCAGACCATCGAACACGATCAGGCCATCGGTGAGCGATGGTTCAATAAATTTTGGATTCGCGGTACGTTTGCCGAGCGCACCGAGGGAATTCGTTGGCATGCATCAGAAAAGCTCTACTATATGTATCACCCGGAGCGAGCAGTGGGTGGCGAGATCTGGTGGTATGGTGAAACTCGCAATGCCGTGCCGATGCAAGATTATGGCCTACGAGCCCTCCATCGCAGCCGCTTTATGCGTGACTGGCTGTATGTAGAAAGCTGGATTGGCTTACATTGGCCTCGAGAATTTGTAGAAGAGTCACGCCGACCACGATGGATGGTCGGCATTGAAGTCGAAATGTTGTTTGGCGACTGACCTAAAGCCAGCCGAAGGCACTGGCGAGACTACGCCCTCCTAATCCGCAAGCCACCACGAGAACGATGCCTCCTAATGTGTTTTGACGCCAATTATTACGCCACTCTCCAAGTCTGCTGCGGTTACAGACCCAAAGTAAAAATCCGGCCATTAAGGGCAGTAGCAAACCATTTGCAACTTGAGCGAACCAGATAACACTGACTGGCCGTATGCCTAAAGACGCAATACCGACACCAATCACTAAAATAGCAAACCATGTGAGTCGAAACGGCCAGCCTTGGAGATTTCTCTCGTATCCGAGCACACCACTGAGCGCATACGCGGACGCTAGAGGTGCTGTGAGCGCTGATGAAAGCCCAGCAGCAAATAATCCAATAGCCATAAAGGCCGTTGCAGCATCGCCAAAAAGGGGTTTTAACCCAACAGCAAGGTCGGCCGCTCCCTCAATCGTTGCCGCGTTACCAAAAAATGCAGAAGCCGCTGTCGCAACAATAGCAATAGAAATAAAGCCGCCGAGCGGAATAGAAAAATATAAATCGCGTTTGACATCGCCAAGTTGCTCAGGCGATTGCCATTTTTGCGCCGCCGTAGAGGCATGCAAAAATAGGTTATAGGGTACAACTGTAGTGCCAATCAATGCGATGACTGTTAATAATGCGCCTGTCGGAATGCGCGGAATAAACAAACCACTGAGCAATGCTCCCCAGTCTGGATCAGTCAGCGCAAAAGTCACTACAAATGCGATACTCATAGTAACAACCAATGCAATAAGCACACGTTCCAGCACTTTATAACTACCCAGCCATAGCAAACAGGCAGCTATCATGCCGAGCACTACGGGTACCAGTTGAGCAGGAATTTTAGGAAACCAACCACTTTCACTCAATCCGGCAACCCCCAAACTGGCGCCGGTGAGATTGCCACCCTGATAAACACTATTCCCAATAACAACCGCGCCGAGTACCAAAGCTACAGTGAACCATCGCACTAACGGTTGCTGAATTGCTGAACGGATATTCTCGCCGAGACCTTGTTGCGTGACTACCCCAAGGCGAGCAGCCATTTCTTGTAAAATAATGGTCGCAATGACTGAAAAAACGAGAGCCCAAAGGAGAGCATAGCCATAATTGGCTCCGGCTAACGAGGCGGTAACTACCGTACCGGGTCCAATAAAGGCTGCCGCAACCAATGCCGCCGGGCCTAGCTGTGGTCTAAATGGAGAAGAATGAGAGCGGTTCATGAGCTATCCTTATCTTGAGTAAACCGACACTAGCACAGCTTATTTCGATTATGCTACAACCATCAAGCTTGATTCACAGAGGATAAAGAGCTGCCATGAAAAAGATGACATCACCTTACTTCGGCACCGTGATGACCCCCTTAGGATTAGTTTATGTGGGCAGTAATGGCGATGCCGTCACCGAAGTGTATTTCACCGATACGCCAACCGCTTCCGCATCGTCATGTACTGTGGTTCAACAAGCGCTGCAGCAACTGAAAGAATACTTTGCTGGGCAACGAAAACACTTTAACTTACCTTTACATGCACGAGGAACCGCATTTCAACAATCTGTCTGGCAACAGCTGCAGGAGATACCTTACGGACAGCTGGCAAGCTACAAAGACGTTGCTCATGCAATTGATAATCCGAAAGGCGTCCGCGCTGTGGGGATGGCAAACAACCGTAATCCGATCAGCATCGTGATTCCTTGTCATCGGGTAGTCGGCACAAATGGATCATTGACCGGTTATGGTGGCGGACTTGATAAGAAAGAGTGGCTGATAGCATTAGAAAGGTCACATACCAGTGGCATCGCACAATAGCATAGGCTGAATAGGCGCTGCAGAGTAAAGAAAGTGCTAAACTATGCAGCCGATGTTAAGAATCGGCAAAAGTAATGCCCGATGGCTGGACGCAGACAGGAAAGTGGCACTTAATGAAGGCGAGGCAGTACGGACAAAGCAGAAATTCTGCACTGTTTCCTAAACAGAAAACAAGGAGTCACTCTCATGAAAAAAATCATTCTTATACTCGCAGCATCTACATTAGTTTGGTCTACATTTGCTAGTGCTGCTCCGCAAAGCAAAGAAGACCCTAAACAGAATGACAAAGGTCAAGAAACTGCTGAGCAAGTTAAAGAAAAAGCTGAGCAGGCGAAATCTGAACGCGATGCATTGCGTGAGCAAATGAAAGCTGAAAAAGAAGCGCTTCGCAAAGAGCGTGAAGCTCAACGCGACAAGCTGCAAGCTGAAAAAGATACAACGAAAAAGAAAGATAAAGATGCTAAGAAAGACGGCGATAACGGCAACAACTAAGTCATCTTGTATCGATCAAGTCGTTGAAAAAGAGCCCATTGGGCTCTTTTTTTTGTGCAGGCTTTTTTCCTTAGAATCAGCTACACTGCTGGCAGTAGAATAAGAATAAGAAACGCTAATGGACCCCAGCGCACAACTGCCCGCACCGTTGCACTTCTGTAAAAATTGTGACAGTGAACTCATCGGTGAATATTGCCACCAATGTGGCCAACAAGATAAACAGTACGTTCGCAGTATGTTTGCTGTGATGGGCGATTTATTTGGTGAATTGGGGCATTGGGATTCAAGATTTTATCGGACTCTGGTTGGGCTCATGGCCCGTCCAGGTTTTTTATCACTTGAGTTTGTTCGAGGACGTCACGCCTCATACGTACCGCCATTACGACTCTATTTTTTCATTTCATTGATTTCGTTCCTGATTCTCAGTTCACTGATTGATTTTGAAAATTTAAATTCATCTACCTTTACTGGACCAGAACCCGTTGCCATTGAAGGCGAACCAGCGAAAAAACTCAGTCCAAAAATTGAATTGGGCTGGCTCTCTGAAGCGGAAGAGACTGAAATAAATAATAAACTCCAATATCTTGCCGATAACCCCAAAATATTGGTTCAAAGACTCGTCTCTCTAGCCCCGCAAATGATGCTATTAATGCTGCCTTTCTGGGCCCTATTCCTAAAAATCATCTATCTATTTAATCGTCATTACTATCTTGAGCATCTAGCGGTCGCCTTGCATACGCACGCGTTTCTATTGCTATCGATGACTGGATTAACTTTAGTTTCAACCAGTATGAGTTCGTTGACTACGCTAACTGGAAATGCACAGTTCGTAGAAATCGCGGATTGGATAGAGACATCCATTATTATTTGGATGGCAACCTATATGCTGATTACACAGAAATTGTTCTATCAACAAGGGTGGTGGAAAACGCTACTCAAATTCGTCTTGTGCTCTCTCGGCTATATTGTCTTGCTCAGCGCGGCATTTATTGTACTCATTATCTATGGCATTTTGACGGCCTAATTATTTATGCAAAGCCATTCAACAAGGCACATGTTGCCGGTAATTATTATTCCAGCACTCGATCCGGATCAGCGGTTAGTCGAGTTAGTGACAGACCTTCTTCGTACCTATGGTCATACATTTCAGCATCTTGTTGTTGTTAATGACGGCTCGAAGCAAATCGAAGCCTTTCAAGAACTGACTGGGTTTGACGCAGTCACCTTGCTTGAGCACGATGAAAATCGCGGTAAAGGTGCTGCATTAAAAACAGCCATGAAGTGGATTCTCGGACAATCGATCACCGCGGTTGGTGCAGTAACAGCTGATGCCGATGGACAACATCGTCCCCATGATATTGCCCGGGTTGCTCAGCAGCTGTGCCAGAAACCCGATACCCTGTGGTTGGGGGGGCGCTGTTTTGACGGTAATCATGTTCCACTGCGATCACGGATTGGCAATCGTTTTTCACGATTCATGTTCCGATTCGGTCTTGGTGTCGACGTAGAAGATACGCAAACGGGATTGCGCGGAATTCCGTTCGCGGTTTTGCCGGCCCTATTAGAGTCTGACAGCGACCATTACGAATTTGAGTTAGATATGTTGATGTTTACCAAGCGGATGCAATTTCCAATTGACTCCATTTCAATTGAAACTGTCTATGAAAATAATAATGAAGTTAGTCACTTTCGACCGCTGATCGACTCAATGATGATCTACCGAAAATTTATAAAGTTTTCGGGTGTAAGTATTATCTCGGCATTCATCGATTATGGGGTGTTTGCACTTATTTACGCATTTAGCGGAGAAATACTGGCAGCTATAGCCGGAGCTCGCGTGCTATCCGGTGTTTTTAATTTTACTGCGAATCGGCAATGGGTTTTTCAACGGGGCGGACAGCTGCGTTGGGATGCCGCGAAGTATACCTCATTAGCGATTGCTCTGGTTTTACTGAATTATGCATTCACAAAAGGCCTATTGTTAGTTGGTGTAACACCATTTATTGGCAAACCGCTATCTGAATTTGCAGTTTTTCTTATCAGCTATAAATTACAAAAGAAGTTGATTTTCAAATGAGACGCTTTCGGGCTCGCTGGCGTATTTGGCATCGCCGTTTAGCATGGATAGTCGGCATTCAACTGATGCTATGGAGTATCAGTGGTGCTTATATGGTATGGCTGGAACTCGACTATATTCGTGGTGCCACTCATACCAATGCTAACGGTCAACAACGACTCGCGCTTGAGCAAACTCGACAAAGCATCGCACCAACTGGTGCGGTAATTCAACGCTATACCGAGGCCTCGTCAATAACCTTGCGACGGTTACCCACGAGCCAATGGGTTTATCTCGTTGAACTCCCGTTTTCAACCCTTCTACTCGATGCTATTACACTAGAATCAATGACACTTCAGCGCGACGACATTACTGCCTTAGCAAATGATTTTCGTACGGCCGATCATGAGGATATACAAATAGCTGGGGTTCGGCTGCTGACTGAGCATCTTCCTCAAGAAGTAAGCTTTGCTGAACTTCCAGTTTGGCAAGTGACTTATGCGGACTTTTTGAATACGACGCTCTATATAGATGCTACCTCCGGTGCGTTGGTGAGCACACGACATGATTTTTGGCGTCTTTTCGATTTTATGTGGATGTTGCATATCATGGACTATGATGAGCGCTCGGATATCTCGACCTGGTGGGCACAGCTGCTGATGTTGTTGAGTGCCACCTTTGTACTGACTGGCGTCACTTTACTGCTGATGCAACTACGACGCTTGGGGAGACGGTTCCATGCGTAGTTTGCTGCGATTACATCGCCTGTTGGCGCTACTTCTTGTGGCTCAAGTCATTATTTGGTTAGTCACGGGCTTCTATTTTAGCTGGTTGGGTCATACCGACCTCGCAGGAGAGAAATATATTGGCGCACCGACACAGCACCCTATCCAACAACCTCCGAGTATTGGTGTGCCGACTCTAGCGGCAAACTATCCAAAAGCCTTGGCTATTACATTACGACGCATCGGTGATACACCGCAGTATTCTATTCAATTACCCAACTCACAGATTTTTGTTGATGCCAATTCAGGAGCATTGTGGACAACGTCACAACAAGTCGCACGAGCTGTTGCAAACAGCAGTTACATCGGTCCTGGACGAATAGTCGGCGAGCAAGAAGTTAACTTGGCGCACATGCTGCCCCAGCAAGCAGGGGCTGGTTATGCATTTACTTTCGATGATTCTGAACAAACGGTCATCTATGTAGACAAGCGCAGTGCAACCATTGCCGGCTACGGTAACCGATATTCCACTTTGACCGACTGGATGTTCCGCTTACATTTCATGGATTACAGTGGGCAAAGAGATTTTAATAATCTATGGAATCGCTCACTGGGATTAGTCTTTCTGTTTTTCTGCACGTCTGGGCTATTAATTATTGCTCGGCAACTGGTGTCGCGGCGGCAACAGAAAAAGCGCGCCAAAAAATTGACGCATCAGGAAGCTTAGAAACTCCGTTGGGTGGGCACCTCGAGATGCTCGGCTTCCATGTTTCGCAGTGCCTGTTCCAATTCTTGTTTAAATCGCTCACGAAAATCATCAGGCCCAATAACTTTCAGATAGGGTGCACGAGCTAACAGCCATTGAATGAGGTTGAGTGTATAGGGCACGGTCACTTCGAGTTGTCGATTGTATGGTTGGCCAGGAATCTCATGCAATTCTTGGTCGCTACCCAACGGCGCATCTTCAATTTCTCGTCGGACTGAATTAAAGACAACGGCTTTGAGTCGAAACGGTTCACCGAAGCGAAATGCCAACGCGCCCGAATGTGCGTAATCTTTCAGCTGAAAATCACCAACATCTGCAGCAAATGTGACCGATTCTTGAATATGACTAATACGTGAGAATGGCAGTTGACGGATCCGGCCATTAGCACGTTGTCGAATAATCAAGTACGACACAGAACCTCGATAAAACATACCCAAAGCAGTAGCTTCTATGGTTTGAGCTGGGTCCCCCTGATGACGATGATAGTTTAACTTAACCGCTGCTTGTCGCAGTGCAACATCCTGTAAGCGGTCGTTTAACTCAGCCGATAAATTTGGTCCAAGCAAACGATGACCAGCACTGGTAACACAAACTCGCTGTAACCAACGCGATGCTGGCGTATCGCGGTGAGCCAGTTGTTGGCGTGCGCGTTCAAACAGAGGCTTCACTGCATCAAAAGTATGCATGGGACCTAACGCATCTAGTTGCTGCTCAGCAACTACCAACGCTAGAGCGACTGGATCTTCGAGTTCGAGGAGTTCTTCGAAATCGACCGGATCAACTGCCCATAAGGTGGCGCGGCCTTGCTTCCCGGCTTGATGCAAACCGAAGTGTCCATCGAGTGTATCAAGATCACGCTGAATGGTGCGTTCGGACACAGGCTTTAACTCACGATCGGCAAGTACTTCAAGAAGTTCTGTGACCGTGCGCTGACGCTCATAAAGGGCGAGTAACATGTAAATACAGCGTAAAACAACTTCTTTATTATCATTGCGATGATGAGAGGTAGGTCCTGGCATGCTGAAAATCCATGTATACTATAAGTGTTTTGATGCTAGCGGGCATCGCCTAGCAAAGTCAAAATTATGTTATTCTATCGTCCGAATTTGGACTCAAAGGATGTGAGATGCACACGCAAGCCAACACCGCGCTGCCAAAACTGCCTGGTATGCTAATTCGTTCGCTCTTTACGGTTGCTCGAGATGATCAAGCGACAGCATCAGCGACGACAATCAACGGTCAATTTGTGGCTCCAGCTTTTACTGCAGAGCAATTGAAGAATTTTCATGATGCTTTTGGTGGCTTTATTGGTGAAGTACCGTTAACGCTCATGTATTGTCTTGCTCAGCGTGTTCACTTAGCTCAGATGCTAGATCCTGAATTCCCTTGGCCTGCCCCTGGCCTCGTGCATGTCAGCAATGCCCTTGAACAACATGCCGAGATTGATGCTAGTACAGAGTTCGTGATGCATGCCGCAATTAAATTGCCTGCGCGGGGCCCAAAGGTATCGCCTCGGCGCCTGCGGCCATTGTTTACTGTCCAGTTCTATCAGAATAACGAACTGGTGGTCACCTGCATTTCAGAGTATCAAGTGATGCCGAAAAACGCGCCAAAGTCCGCAAAACCGCGCGAAGCCAAAACCGCTTCGATGCCAGGAGAAGATTGGCAACATGTTGATAGTTGGCGCTTGAATGTGCAAACGGCACGTCAATACGCGCGTTTGTCAGGCGACTTCAACCCCATTCATTTACATCCATTTTTATCACGCTGGTTCGGCTTCCAACAGCCCATTATTCACGGTATGTACATGGCCGCGCGTGCACAAGCTGAAATCGAACGTTCAGCACAGCGAGCTGTGAAAACTATTGATGTGACATTTAAACGCCCAGTGCCGTTGCCCGCGCGGGTCTCGCTGTGGCAGCAACCGACGGACACCCAGCAACTGGGACGCTATCAAATCTGTGGAGCTGAAGACCATCTGCAACGATTAGAAGGTAGCTTCAGCTTTTAACTCGAAAACTTGCGGCGAATTACTCGCCGCTTGTCCCTGTCAGTTCCAACACCTCAATTGTATTCGCCTCAATATCTTCATTACTAAATAAAATTGGGCGCAACTGCGGCTCAGATGAGTACAACTGAGTTTGGTCAATGTAATGATCAGACTCAGGATTCGATGCTTGCGAGTATGTCAAAATACCCTCAGCGACCGGTCCATTATCGGTAAACTCCATTGCAAACTTCCAGCTTGAACCGTAGGTAATATGGTAGCCACCGGCCGCAGCACTCAAGTTTGATCCTGGCAGGAGTGGGTAGGTATGACGGCGCAGTAAGGTACCATCATTGCCCATATTACTGCTGAATACGTTGAATCCACCTTCAATGTTATTGGAGCCAGCCCACGGTAAGCGGACTCCTGAAGGTTGTCCATTCGGCAGGCTCCGCTCAACAAACTGAACTGCGCCCAACGGTGCAGCAACATCTAAACCCGCGTTAACAATACGTTGTTGTGCTGCAGCAAGTTGTTGAAGCACAGTATCATTCGTCGCGAGTGTATTCGGTGTATGGGTTGGATCTGCAGCATCAAAACCATTCACCCATTGTGGGTTACGACGAAACTCCGAGGCAAACTCGCGGAACATCATACCACCGACGCTATTCAGGTTCATCGTACCGTTCCACTGTCCTAACGCATCACAAGCAGGTGCAATAGATACCGAACCATTCGCGGTTTGTACCGGTGTATCCCCTTGTGCTTCACAGTGCGCTAACAAGTCAGTCAATACCTCTTCCCCTAACCAATTCCGGTTATTGGTGAGACGATCCACCAAGTCGGCACGGGTGAATAGACCGTCTACCGAACCACCTTCGGCTAGGAATTTCTGCCCCATGCGTGAACGGTAGGATTGCTGATTGCCAGTCGGTCCCCAAAGCGGTGAGACACCCGTTATAGGTGCAGCAGGATTGGTCAACCAATAGCTATCATTGGAGTTTTGGACAAAGTCAGTACGATTCAACTGCGGAGCTTGTTCAAATGGAACTTTTCCATTTGGCATAAAGCCGCTGTCATCACCCGGAAATACTGGCAGTCCGGTAGCGCCGGTGATGGTTTGATAGAGTTGATTCCCTGCCCACGCTTGCAATGCGGCTGGAGCAATATTAGGGACCGAACTACCATCTGTAAAAAAGGCTTGACCATCAGCAGACACGGCCATCGTATTGTTAAATACCGTGCCCATATTCTTTGCAAATGTCGCTTGGAACTCTTCCATGCTTTCCGCTAAGTTCATACCGAACCATTGGTCAAACAAATCGAGGTTCGGCAAGTTGGCATCGAATAAAGCATAAGCAACTTCTTGGCCAGTGAAAGGATCCGTGCCCCATGGTAACGCGCCAGGAACCACGATAATCGGGCCAAACTCACTGTGGTAACTACGCTTTTGCAGCGTTGCGAACGTGCCAGGACCTGTTGCCACTTGAATTTCGTGGAATTTCTCGGTCATTGGTACGGGTTCGCCATCCAACAAGTAGGTTTTCCGTTCCGGATCATTTGGATCTAAAGTAAGACGATGAATAGTGAAGCGCGATGCAGTCGAGAAAGTATGCGTCCAAGCCATGTGCTCGGTCATACCAATGTTGACCAAGCCCGGCATACCCGAGAGTGAACCACCAACAACTTTCATTTCACCGGGTACTTCAACACCGAAGCTCCAGAAGCGTTGATTACCCGTGTACGGGAAGTGCGGATTCGCAATCAGCATACCTTTGCCGGTGGCACTTAAATCCGAACCGATAGCCCAACCATTCGAGCCAGCTTCCGTTGGATTGGTGTCGGGAATAGTCACATCAGCTGCATCAAATGAGCCGAGATCAAAGCTCTTTCCAGTCGCTTTGTTCATTGCGCCCATCATTTGATCGGGAGGGGTTGCGAGGAACAACGGACCGGTAAAGTTAGCAGCACCTGGCAGTAGTGCGACACCTTGCGCATACGTCAGTAGGTCAACCGGCGTGATGGGTTTTACCCAGGGCTGACCTGCACAGGTGGGGTCAATGTTGTCAACGCCAGTATCGGCTAGATATCGGTTGTAACCACTGGTGTAACCCGTAATCATTGCTTGAGCTTCTTCGCTGATCTCAGCAAGTCCAGCTTCTGCGTTCGCGCGAATCCCCAACGTTAAATAACCGAAGTCATTGAGTAAATTATCCGAGTCCCCAGAACCCGGAACGCGGTCAGGGCCGAAGTATTGCGAGCGCTGCGAATTAAACTTAATCACCTGATCGGCGAGAATACAAATGTTGTCACGCGCGAATGCATAACCAACGCCGTAACCAATACTCTCAAGGTTTTCGGCCTGAACATAAGGCACGCCATAATCTGTCCAGCGCACGGTCGCCTCTAAGTTACCATTTGGAGCAAATGCAACGAGGCCAGAAGGTGGCGGTGGCGGCGGTGGTGGTGGTGACACGAGATCATCGTTGTCATCGCCGCCACAGGCTTGTAAAGCAACTATTGAAGAGGTTACGAATAGCGCCGCGATTAGCTTGCGCTTAAAAATAGGAGTGTCAGACATGTGCATACCCTTGTTGTTCTGTATTTTTTATTTTCGTTACAAAAACAATAAGAGTATGTGCTTTACTGGTCGGAGCTGCAAGTTAGTTTGCCGCTTCTACTCAGCGGTTACCCTTAATTTTAAGGGTGTTGGTCGTACTTATTTCGATACCCACAGCCCCCACAATCCGCTCTTATTCAAACCAGGGGTTGTCAACATATCGCTGCGGAGGGGCTGGTGGACGCCGTGCAGGTAGACTCCAACCGCCGAAATGATAACGTAAGTACAGCATGAAGTTGTCTGGTGTGAAAAACTCTGATCGCTCAAGAGTTGCACTCAAACCAATGTACCAATGTGAATTTACACGGTACTCTAGAGTCGCTTGATAGCTTTTACCGAAACCACCTCCGGTACCACCTGCAAAGGTTGGCTCTATGCCGGTAATCGGCGCCAAAGCTTCGGCTTGTACTTGTAATTCAGGATGGTTAGGGAAAAAGTCCGACGCCGCTAAGCGCGTAGAGGACTTCCCAAATGAGGCGCGAAATCGATACGATAAACGCTGGTAGCGACCATACAGGGTAATTGGCACACTGAACGAGACGTAATGTTTGGGACTGTAGTAACCACCCTGCCCGAAAGTCGTCTGGCTTTGATCATTAGCGAATCCCCAGCTCAGGCCTGTTAACCCAAGATCTAAAGCCAATGGTTCAGTATCGTAGACCGTTGTGTAAAGACCACTGTAAAGGTACCACTGCCGATTACTTTTAGTCGCATCCCCATGGAACCAATTCAATCCAGCATTGGCCCACCAACCCCAACCCGTGCCTTGATCCCAATTCATACTGAAACCAAGATTATTGCGTGTCACGGGACCCCAATCCTCACCACTAAATGGATCGGTAATCCCGGAGAAATTGACTAAAGCTGAGGTCAGTATGCGTCGCTGTGCCTCAAGACCCCAGCCGAACTCGCCTACATCACCACTGTAACTTAACCCACCGACCCACGCGTAATCCTGGAACCCCCACGGACTGGTGCCTAAATCAAATTCCCATGCATCCCAGCGAGCACCGACACCAAAGGCAACGCCTTGCTCTTTTGCTTCTGGTTGAATGCCATTAGGACAACCTGATTGACAAATCAGACCGGTACCAAAGCGATTGCGCCAGAAATTGTCATCCAGATCAGCAGCACCAGCATTGGCTCGAATCGGATCCACTTGAATAAACCATTCACCCGTTGGATTATCCTCCATTGGAACGGTTAAACGAACGATGAACGAATCTGTGTTCAAGGTTGAGATGCCCGGTGTACTCTCGCGTTCAGCCCGCTCGTAACCTAGCCACAATACTGCTTCGCGGCGGTCACTCAGATCTTCGAGTCGGGTTGTTGGAATACTGACGAATTCACCACCAACCGTTTGCGTGCGCGTGTTTTGTAAGGCAGCAAGACGCCGATCGAGTAGCCGCTGTTGGAGTGCAATCACGCCCTCACCACTCTCACTACCCGGCAATTTATCCAGCTGTGCCTGTGCTTCAGCGAATTCGCCGATTCGTTCTAAAAACAAGGCATAGGCAAAATAACTATCGGCGTTGGGATTAACTTCTAATTGCTCCAAATAGAGCTCACGAGCCGCCTCAATTTGGCCTGCATCTTCTAGTGGACGCGCTCTATCCGCAACCTCCCACGCACTGGGTAGTTCAGGCTCAGGCGTTAGTTCGGAAGTTGGCGACACTTCGGTAACTAATTCCGGAACTATATCGACTTCAGCCTCCGTTAACGCAGCCGTTGTCGTCGTCTCGTTCGATGACTCGGATCGGCTCGGATCAGGTTGTAATTTTCGTTGTTCTGCCAACAATTGCCGCCGTTGTTGCGTGAGGTCACGTTCAAACCGCTGCACTTCGGCATGATTCGGAAAGTATCGCGCCAATTGCTGCACTGCCTGCAACTCGGTTTGGCTCGGCGTTAATGTGGGTAATACCCGTAGCCATAAACTGAGCGCCGCATTTCCATAAACAGAGTCTAAAGTCAGAGTCGTCAGTTGCTGTAAGTCTGGGGTTGTGAGCAGGCCCAATGCCAGCTTTTGATTGAAAATAGCGAGGGTGGTCGGGATATGTTCAGGGTAACGGCGTTGTAAAGCTCGCATCCCCTCTAACGCAGCCTCTCGCTCGCCCGCTCGCGCAATGATTTGCCAGTATTCGAGTGCAAGATCGATAGCTAAGGGTACGTCACTATAAACCTGAGGTAATAACGCTGCAGCTTCACTCGATCGACCCGCAATATCCAACAGTCGAATCTCAGCCAAGGTTTGCAACTGTTCATCAGTGAGTTCTAGAGATTGCTGTAATCGCAATGTTTCTATACGACGTGGAGCAACTTGCTGCATCTCGGCCAATAATTCTTCAGCCGTTGCTCGATCTCCAGCTTGCAATGCTGTAGTCGCGCGCAATTCCAGTATGAGTGGGTGACGCGGCAACACTCTTTCGAGTTGCTCTAATGCGACTTCGAGTTGAAAGGTTCGACCGCGTTGCAACCACAATTGAACTCGCTCTTCAACCAACCGCAATGATTGACGCTTGGCAGGATCGAGTTCGGCTTCAGACCATCTGGTCACCAAAAGTGTTGAATCTTGTGCCTGCACAGAGGGAAGCCAAATGAGCAGAACCAGCGCAATAGTGAGAAGTCTGTTATTCATCATGACGTCCGCACCAAGCGCGTTCCCAGTTCACCTGCAACTGGCCATTTTCGGCAAAGCTATAGCACTGTTGCGCTCCGCTACCAAATAATAACAGCATGGTGGTGTAGTAGTTTGCCGCGTATCGCTCGGGGGCCGTCGCGACTATCCGGGCTCGTTGCAATTTCGCAGCCTGTGGATTCAATTGATCGAGATAGGGAAGTAAAATGGCGCTAAATCCAAGGTTACCGACACCATGATAAGCTGGCTCCAGCCAATCAATTCGTTCTGGGACACGACCGCTGACATCAATCTCTGTCGCCAAAGCGGTAGATTGACTCAGGAGCTCGGCGAAATCGCCACCTCGCTCCGCTTCTAAAGCTAACCAAAAATAGCTTCGAATAGCATCGTAATCAGCACTTGGCTCTGGTTGAGTCGCCGTCACATTAAAATCGAAATCCAGTTCTAACCAGTCGGCGTACAGCCCGTGTGGGTGCAGAGCGTAGACTTGTGCGCTTGACTCGTACACAGCTTGCCAGGTCTTTACTCCGGTTCCAGTAAATAACCCCTCAAGCAGTGGTAATGCCATATAACTCGGATTCACCAACAACGTTTTCTCTGAGCTATCGACAAACCCCATGGGCGCAGGTAATAGGACTTCACGGCCCGCAATGGACACAATTTCGGAACGCAGAATTCGGTCGGCAACCAATTCGCCCAATGCCCCGTAGCGAGGTTCGTTCCAAAGACGGCCAGCCTCGATCAACGTGTATGCAATCACTACATCCGCGTCGCTCGCCGGATTGCTATCGATCACACCCCATGTTTCGTTCTCGAAACCCCATAACCATGCTGGCAATTGCTGCGTGATGTCGCCGCCGCTTAAGTTATCCTCTGTCCACTCGAGCAACTGCTCAAAGCGTTCACGATCATTCGCAACGAGCGCAAAGAACAACGCATAGGACTGCCCCTCAGAAGTAGAAATCAGCCGCTCATCCGAGCGGTCAATTACTCTTCCTTGCGCGTCGATAAAATCAGTTACTAAACGCTGGTAATGGTACTGAAACTGTAACGCCTCAACCGGTGACTGAGCAGCCGGCGGTGGGTCTTGGCAACCAACCAATGAAGTCCCTGCCCAGCACAAAAGTATGGCTGTTGCAGTATGCTGCCACCGTATCCACATACTATTTCTTCACGACCCGCTGTTGTGCGCGGCGTTGAAAGATTCGCACAATGCTCAAGGCAAGAATTAATACTGCGAATAATGCCAACAACGTCACTACCATCGGATACTGAGCGAGGTGGTAAGTGAACCGCTTCCACCACGACAAACTACCAACGTAATAAGGCTGAATAGTATCGTAACTATCGACCCGTGCCGGTGTTAGTACCGCCATGAAGCCGCTGAACTGATCGGTACTACTGGCGTCATTGAATACAGCTCGAACACGTTCCAGATAAGAGTCTGTTGTCGCAGTGATGGCAATGACCGAGTGTTGAGTGGAGAAAGGTGATTGGAATCCAACCACCGCAGCGCTGGGTCCACTATTCTGTAACGCCAGGTCAGGTTGATACAGTAGGTTATCTTGACCACTCAGTGCGTGACCTTGCAATTGAGCTTGCAACGCGTCGTCGCCAAAACGTTCCAACCACTCTTTGAGTGTAGTCGAGCCAACAATTAAATAATCATGGTCTGCACTTGGCTCTATATCGGCAACTGTACTGACCGTCAATTGCGTTGCGGGATAACCTGTTGCAGCACTAATTTTTGCAACAATCGAGAGTAATGTTTGAACAATGTCATCGGTTAGCATTTCAGGAACTACAATTCGCGTTCGCGAAAGATCATCATATTTCGAGAATGGGAATCCAGTTTTCGCAAATAAGTGGACATCTGGCAACGCAATGTAATGATCATACCCGCGTAAATCGATAAGTGAATTACCATCGATTGCGCCTCGCGCATTCTGCAGGGGCATCACCCGACAGGCATCACTGACTGAGCCAAAGCTAAACTCAAATTGCAATTGATTGATCGCACCTAGTTTGAATGATGGAATCTGCACATTGTTGTCAGCAAATAACCCACCATCGATTAGCGGCACGCGAACGCGTTCCTCGGCATTCTCCATACCAGCCTCAGTCATGGTAAAGCCTTTAATAAACTCATTATTTACGCTAACCAACATGCGGCTCTCATCACGAACAATGGGTGGTGTATAGCGAAAACGTAAGTCGATCGGTATGCCGTATTGCTGCCAGGTGAAGAGATCGGGCGGCAAGCGTAACTCCAACTGAATCGGTGAGCGATTGGATGCACTGCGTTCTAACTCACTCGGATGATCAACTAAATCGGCGAATCGCACGGGTTGGTCGATGGAAATCCACCGTGGTGCCGCATAAGGCTCTCGGGGCTCCAGCGGCATTGGATTAATGGTTGCGCTCGAACCACTCAAACCGCGGTTACCTGTTACAAATGTCGCCGTTGCGTCACGCAAGGTCGCAGCGTCCGGCGCCGCCAACACCAGTAATTTGTATGTTGGATAGGCAGGGTTATCGATGATCTCAACTTGAGGCGTTGCTACCTGCGGATAATTGCGCAGTGCCCATGGCCTTTCCTCATTGGTTAGCATAACGATGGCATGCTGACGGGGCCAACGTAAGCGCCAATCTTCATCCCACTCAGGCTCATCAAGTCGCATCCGCAAGACTTCAATTTTCAGTTCGCGCCAATCTGCCAGCATGCCGAAGTAAGACGCCATAACGCCGAGAGCTTCAGTTTCTTTCAATTCGGGCTGTGGAGGTAAAATAAATTGTAATGATGCGCTACCGAAATCATTGTTATCGAACCAAGGTTCAGGGAAATAGGCGAGTTCATCAGCAACTTTTAGTTGTTGATACTCCAATTGAAGCTCGCTATTGCGCAGTATTTCGAACCAAGCTGATGGCGAAGCCGATGTACACTGCCCGACATTCACCTCACTAAGTAATTCAAAGCGCAGTTCATTATATTGCGCAAATAGCCGCGGATCTAACCGCAACGTAACAGATTGGTTTGTTCCTGCATCATTCGCTCGCAACGGAATAACGCCCGTCACTTCATTGTTCAGCAGCACCCGTACCTGCGTGACAACATCAATGATGGCTGGTGACGTTTGATAGTTTAAGCGTAAGGTGGCGCCGGTCACGACACGGTCAAATCGACCGCCGAAGCCAATTGTCATTTGCGAGTTTACCCCACTGATCCGCAATGGCGCTTGACTGGTCATCGTTCCCACCGCATAACGTTCTGTCCACTGAGGTAATTCGTTAACGGGACGAAATCGTTCTACCGCAGAGAGCTCATTTTCCATCTGTCTCTCTTGCGCTGTAACAGGCCCCACGCTGGATCCCAACAATAGTGCTGTGAGCATTACCCATGCAAAAGTACTTGCCTGTTTACACACCCAGTGATTCATCTTCCTCTCCTGTACCCGGAGCTTGTGGGAGTACACTCATGATGACTCCCCATCCACGATTGATCAAACCAAGAACCGGAGCTAACGGCGGCGCCAAGCGTACCGCTAAGTTTTGATAGCCCCGAAAACCGATCCCTAAAATTTCACGTAAGCTCGAAAGGGGCTGATCTTTCGTTTCATTGAATCGCCAACCCACCCAAGCATCTGCGCGAGCAAATGTTGCGCGCAGAAAGGCGCGCTCCGCCGCACTATCCGGAAACTCGAAGCGCACGCCTATAGTTAATCCACGCATACTCACCACCCGCGCAGGAAAGCCATGGCGGGTAGTACCATGATGCATTACCACATGAATCGAATCACCTGGAGCTAATGGCAGCTCGTCATAGAAACGGATGCCAGCTCCTGAACTCGCAAAATCGATCAGTTCTGCCGCATAACTGTGCTCACTCGCGGTCATAATACTGATCGAACGGTCCACCCGAATTCGATGTGATGCGCGAACCTGCTTCGCTTCCTCGGCCACCGCCAACGCTCCACCTAAAATAAATAAGTTATAGGTAATCCAAAATAGATTGAGAGTCACCGTCAGTAATTCATCGCGCGGACCGAAAAATAATGAATAAACACCAAAACCTGCACCAATCAGCGAGAGCCCAATCAAGATGAGATAGGGCAGAGAAATATTCAGATCGAAATAGTCTCTCTCAATGGTACCGCCCTTCGCCGTTACGTTGAACTTTCCATGCTTGGGAGCAAACAACGCCACCGTTGTTGGTCGCAGAATGTACCAAGCGAGGACGGTCTCGTACATTTCCGCCCAAAAAGAGTGGCGATAGTTACCTTGTGCACGCGAGTTTGCTAAATTCGCGTGAATCAAATGCGGAATTGCATACATAGCAATCATCACCGCGGGTGCAAAAACGATGTAGCTATGCAGCAACAAGAATGCGAGAGGCGCCAATAGGAAAATGGTACGAGGGATTCCATTCAAGAAGTACAACATTGCATTCGCATAGCAAATCCGTTGGCCCCAATTGAGTCCTTTCCCGCGGAGTGGATTGTCAAGCCTGAAAATCTGCGCCATACCACGCGCCCAACGAATCCGTTGCCCGATATGCGCCGACAAGCTCTCTGTGGCAAGTCCGGCCGCCAAGGGAATATTCAAGTATGCGGAGTTATAACCGAGTCGGTGCAATTTAAGGGCTGTATGCGCATCTTCTGTTACCGTTTCAACGGCAATACCACCAACCTCTTCCAGTGGTCCTCGCTTCAAAATCGCGCACGAGCCACAAAAGAATGATGCGTTCCACATATCGTTCCCATCTTGAATCAACCCGTAAAACAACTCACCTTCATTGGGGCGACTGCGGAATACCGATAAATTTCGCTCAAATGGATCCGCAGAGAAAAAGTGGTGAGGCGTTTGTACCAGCGCTAATTTCGGGTCTTGAAAGAACCATCCCACCGTCAACTGCAAAAATCCACGGGACGGAATATGGTCGCAATCAAAAATTGTAATATAGTCTCCTGCCGTGATCGTTAGCGCATGATTTAAGTTTCCCGCTTTGGCATGGCTATTATCTGCGCGGACAATGTAGCCAACGCCAATTTCCTCGCAAAATTCTTTGAAATCAGGTCGTTTGCCATCATCCAATACATAAATATTGAGTCGGTCCTTCGGCCAGTCCATAGCGGTTGCCGCAACGACGGTACTGCGCACCACGCTCAACGGTTCGTTATAGGAGGGAATATACACATCAACCGATGGCCACAGTGACAAATCAGCTGGCAATTGGGCAACACGCCGCTCCAGTGGCCACACCGTTTGAATATAGCCAAGTACCAAAATTAACCAGGCGTACGACTCGGCGACAAGCAGTAAAATACCGAGGGCGGCGTCGAATGGAACATCCCAATTGATCGTTTGAGTCACTCGCCAAAACAAATAGCGCGTGCTCACAATGACCGATAACAACACCATCAACAGCATTGGAATGCGCCCTTGCAAATTGCGCACCCACAGCGCCAACGCCCAGAAGAATAGCAACATCAGGCCCTGATCGGTCGCATCCATAGGTATTGAGATAACGAGTGCCACCAACAAGGCTGCACCAACGGTAATGAGGATCCGTATCGTCTGCGAGGGAATCCATTCACGCGAAAGTAACGTCGAAAAAAATCGTTCAAAACCTGACGTGGCAAATTGCACCGGTTTAGTAGCCAATCTCCGGTGATGCCAGGGATTTAATCGTTGTAAAATCGAAGTGCGATCGGTATTTCGTTGCGTTAAACCATCGGCTCGTTCTTGTTGCGTTTCGAACAGCAGCAACCAAACCGCCTGCAACGCCAAACGGATAGGATCGAGCCAGCGCGGTCGCTGAAAATTAACATGCGGAAACCAATAATTGAGCCGTAATCGCTGATCAGCGTGGTCAAATTGTTCACTTGCACGTGAGTTGAGCATGGCTACTTCTAAATACAGCCAGAACAAATAAAAGGCCGTCGACAAGCGCGACTGTTTACGCCGAACTTCACGCCATTGTTCTCGCAACTGCATAAACCATCGCATCACTCAAGAACCTCGAGTCGCTCTTCAAGCCATTCTGCAATAGCGGCGAACTCTACATTCGCTTGTGCGCCTATCGTAAAATCAAACGTTGTTTGCTGTGTCGCCAAAGCTTCCGGGATATGTTGATCACGTTGAATAAACTTAGGAACCAGCAAGTGCGGGTCCAACTCACGACGCAACAAGTCCGCAATATCTCGACTTAGCTCTAAATGCGGTGCACATTGATTCAGCAGCAATGAGTGACGTAAGCCTTGGTGTTGGATCTGTGGCCATGTAATTCGAGAAAAGTAACGCAAAGCAGGATAAGCACGAGGTTCTGGCGTCAGCACATGAAGCATGATTTCAGCGTGCGATGTTAACCAATTTAAAATGGTCGACTCTGAGTTTGGCACGTCGATAAATACAATCAGCTGTTGCGGTGACTCAAATCGCTGCAGCAGCTCGTAGAGTCCGCCCAGAATACCGTCGATAGCGGCTCGATCAAGCGGTTCATCAATTTCACCATGCGGCAAATAAATCAACCCATTGTCTGTCTCAAAGGCCGCCTCTCTCAAGTCATCAACCAGTCGCCCTGAGCGAAATAAGCCGCGAGGGTCACCGATAGGCATACCAAAATGAAGGCGTAAACTGTTTGTAGCACACAAATCGAGAGCGACTACAGGATGCTTTCGCCGGCGCATCGCATTCGCAAGATTTGCTGTGATCGTTGTCGTTCCTGCGCCGCCAAAGAGCCCCTTCACTGCAATCAACTTCATGTAGATTCGGCCCCACCATTAAGTTCCTGCTGCGCAACAGGCTCTGCAAACAAACGCCACCGTTTGCGAATTGATTGAATCCGGTCAGTTTCAACAACTTCGTGGTATTCAACCGCTAGGCGCTTGACTTGGGTTTGTAACCGTTGGATATCTTCGGCCGTTGATGCTGTGGTATGAATTCGCCAGATCGATTTCATGGTTGTCTTTCGCTTGTATCTATTTGCGTCAGTTTCATATTGCAGTATGAATTAATTATTTAAAAAGTTAAATATGCCGTTACAATAAGGTTAGATGAAAACCCGAACATTGCGACTTTTCAGCATCGGGATTACAACGTTTAGGTACCGCTTATGCGTATTGAGTTCGACAACTTTATCGACGGGCTCGAACATCAGATTCCGGATATTGAGCCGGGCCAGCTGCATCTCGTTGTCGTCGAGCAACTGGAGTGGTTGTCGCGACTAGTGTGGCATGTTTGTGCGCAACAAAGTCTGCTGTACATGGTAGAAAGCCATCTTCCTGAAAATCATCGACTGGATTTGTCGGCGTGTCGAAAAGGTAGCGACATGGCGGAGTGGAAACCAGCGAATCAATTCAGTCATGAAGGCTTTGGCCGAGCATTATCGAGTTTGGGTAACCGCTATGATGTTATCTGTATGCAGTTCACCACGCAGTCATCCTCAGCGCTACTTGACTTCATGCTCAATCAAGGTGGATTGCTGACGGCTCGACGTTGGGCTCGAAATCAACAGAAAATTCTTCTGCTGATTCTTGATAGTGACAACGACGATCCGCAGTTACGCTCTTTTCTTGCCGCCAATGCATGCCATTGCCATAGCGTGAGTTCAATCTACCAAGGCCAACCTTATTGGCGCTGGGACATCAGTCATTGGTTTGATGGCGCACATGTTATCCAACGAAATCTGCGCCTAGAAGCGCAATCCGAAGGCCGTTTTGCTGTAGTCGATGAGCCCACGATCAATACTGAGAATTATTCGCTGCAAAGTGAACAAGCTCCGGTTTACTATATGAACGGCGCACTTGATGGGAGCGATGTTGCACCCATTGAGTGGTACATGTTGGATCAATCGGATGAATGGCTTGATCATTTGACGCCAATGAGTGACGACGCCTTGATTATTGGTTACTTCAGAGGTCAGACGATGCAGCGTCTGCTGCGCGACGTTTATGAAATACGTAAAGTGTGTGGTCCTTACGTGCGCTTGTACATTCGTGAGCGCGATCAAGCAATCAGACATCACGACGAGCGTCTTCTCATGCAAGCAGGCGCCACTATGGTCCTGCCTTTTGGTTTGCGTTTTAGCCAAGTCGTCAGTCTCGTCGAAAACTCAGTCGACTGGCGTTATAACCGCCGCCTCCCAGAGCATTTTGACGAATTGACTGACCAATTAGTCCCCGCCCATCTGCAAGGATATCTGCAGATCAGTGACTTTGCTGAGCAAATTGTGTTTCTTTCACAGTTGGCCGAGAGACAAGGTGTGGATTTCACCTTGGTCAAAGCAAAGCCGAGTTCTGGGATGACCTGCGTTGAGATACTCAAGGCTTTTAAACATCGCCGCGAAGGTGACTTATCCAGTAGTGATGGTCAGTATGTTTATTTCTTTTTGTTTGCGTGCCGAGCCGCAGATGCAGAGCGAGCGTTAACATTTCTGTTTGGGTTACCGGTGCAAACCTTATTGCGTGAAGAAGAACGTATGCACTCTGTATATTTAATGCAAACGACTCGAGATCAACTCCTTGCGAAGCATCGTACTCCAGATTTTAGTGAGCAACTCAACCGTACGGATGTCACGATTGAGCACAATAGCGAAGCCTATGACCGGTTTTTCCCCGGCCCACGACCCGCCAAATCAGCTCGGTTACAGTAAGGTTAGAACGATGCCTGATGATCAATTAAGTATATTGCTGACACTCGTATTTACCTTGGGTTTGATTGCTGGACTCTTGTTGTCATTCACCGTTCGTAAAGCGTTTAGCTGGGTGATGAATCGTATTTTTCAGTATCGCTACGTGCGAATTCGACGCGTGAACCGTTCATGAAACAACCGAATTATTATATCCGTCATCGAGAGCAAGTACTCAATCGCGCCGTTTTCAATTGGCCAGGCTTGGGTGGTTGGAGCTTTTATTTTCTGGTCAAAGTCGGCCTCGCCTACTTTGACTTTGTACAAGTAGAACTACTCTATAACTTTACACTCATCGCAGTTTTAGTACTGCCACTACGATACCCCTGGTTACAAGTGGCTCGGCAAATTATCGCCATTCCTATAGGTATTTCGCTGCTTTACTACGAGAGTTATTTGCCACCATTTAATCGGTTGATCGCTCAATGGGAGCAAATCAGTGCATTTAGTTGGCAATATATATTGGAACTGACGGGACGAATTATTCAGTTCGAATATATTGCCGTATTAATCGTCAGTTGGATCATCTATCTTTACATGGCGCGGACGTTGCGGATGACCATGATCGCAATTCTTGGTCTTTTCAGTTTGGTCTGGTTTTCTCCCGCCGCACAACAAGACTTACAGGTTGTTGAGAATTTACCCACCGGCGCAGCAGATGCAGTACCGGGAGCACGCCGTCCATCCTCACCAGACGAGTTCTTGACACAGTTTTATGAGGAGCAAGCTGAAATCCTCTTTAATGCGACGGTTCAACTGACACCGGATTTCGATATTCTAGTCGTCAATATTTGTTCTCTTTCATGGGATGACTTGGAAGTTGCGGGGCTTGATCAGCATCCCGTATTCAATCGCTCTGATATTGTTCTGGATAATTTTAATAGTGCAACGAGCTATTCCGGTCCGGCTGCTCTTCGTTTGTTACGCGCTCAATGCGGACACCCACCACATGATGAATTATTTGAACCTGCACCAGAATGCTTGTTGCCACAACGATTAGCCGAGCATGGCTTTCGGTCCGAGTTACTGATGAATCACTCTGGTGAGTTTGACAACTTCCGTCAGCAGCTCCATCAACACGGCGGCTTACCCGCTGCCAACGATGTACCGCTGGGGGATGCTCCCGTAGCTATGACAGGTTTTGATGAACAGCCAATTTATGCCGACTACCCGATATTATCGGACTGGGTGTCGGCACAGCCTAATAGCCAACAGCCGCGACTCGGATTTTATAATACCACCAGCCTACATGACGGAAATCGGGTGCCCGGTTTTGCGGGAAATAGTCTCGAGAGCTTCCGCTTGCGAGCTCAGCAACTGCTTGATGACCTCCTTCAGTTGCAAGCAGATATTCGCGCCAGCAATCGAAATGTATTGCTTATCATTGTTCCAGAACATGGTGCAGCATTACGAGGCGATAAATTGCAGTTACCTGGCTTACGTGAGATCCCGAGTCCAGCGCTCACACATGTCCCTGTTCTTATCTCTCTGTTCGGTGAAGCAGTGAATAATCAGCGCTTACCACCGCAACGAGTTATTCGTACAACAGGCCCGAGTGCTGTGGCTGCTGCGATAGTTGGGGTGCTCGAACAACAGCCTTTTCAGGGCGGTAAGTATGACCCCGCCGCGATTGCAGATTCGCTACCGGTCACTGCTTGGGTGGCGGAGAATAAGGATGTCAAAGTGATGGATTATAATGATCAGTACATTCTGAAACTCAACGATCAAGCTTGGATTCGGTATCCCGGCGCTAACAAGTAACTTAATCGAGTAGCTTTTTGCGTAGGGACTTAATATCGCCGCGCTTCTTTTTGCTCTCAATACGACGCTTTTTGCTCGCTTTGGTTGGCTTGGTCGCAATGCGTTTTTTCGCTACGCGACCAACACTTTTCACGAGTTCAATAAACTGCTCTAACGCGAGTTCTCGGTTGGTTAACTGACTCCGCGTTTCCTGACACTTGATAATGACTTTGCCGCTTGCCGTGATGCGGTGGTCCGCCTTCGCAAGCAGCCTCTCTTTATAAAAATCAGGCAGAGACGAGGCGCGGATATCGAAAATAAGCTGTGCAGCGGTCGACACTTTATTAACGTTTTGTCCTCCAGCTCCACTGGAACGGATAAATTGCCATTCA
>DASSWH010000078.1:0-14434 GCA_035705175.1 Pseudidiomarina sp. | reverse complement strand
AACTTCTCAAGTTCCATGGTAATCATTTGCCGCACTTGCTGCGGCGATCGCGACGCGAGCGCCGCCGCCAAAATACGTTCTAGCTGATTCGACTCAACATGCCGAATGATCCAGCGAATCCGGTCGATGTTGTAGCTATTCATACTTAAGGTACGATAGCCCATTGCTGCTAATAATAGCGCACCGCCCGGCTCTCCTGCTAATTCACCGCAAACCGAAACGGGCTTATTCAATTCTCGGCAGCGTTCCGCTATTTGCTGCAGCGCATGCAGCACGGCCGGGTGATACGCATCATACAAACCGGCCACGCGTTGGTTGTTACGATCAACGGCGAGCATGTATTGCGTTAAATCGTTCGTACCAACTGAGAAAAAGTCGACCTTGTCAGCAACGGTATGAAGTTGATAGATCATCGCGGGTACTTCAATCATGACGCCCAGTTGTGGTTGAAAGAGACTTTCGTCCACACCACACTGATACTCGTCGGCGACCTCGTGAAAAGCCTGCTTCACCATCCGTGCCGATTCATCAACTTCTTCGGCATTGGTAATCATGGGCAGTAAAATTCGTAGATTGTTACGCCCTACTGATGCTCTCAACATGGCACGGATCTGGACGAGGAAGATCTCGGGATGGTCGAGTGTCATGCGGATACCCCGCCACCCGAGGAAAGGATTTTCCTCCTTCATCGGCAAATAGGGTAATGGTTTATCTCCCCCCACATCGAGCGTGCGCATCACGACGGGGTGCGGGCTGAATTGATCCAGTACTTGCGTATACAGTTCTACTTGTTCGTCTTCTGTCGGCAAGCGCTCCCGCATCATAAACGGGATTTCGGTGCGGTAAAGTCCGACACCTTGCACGTTCAACTCAGTCAGCCAATCATGCTCGATCGACATGCCGACGTTCAGTTGTAACTGAATGCGCACACCATCCAACGTCTCAACCGGTAAATGGCGAGCCGTCGCAACTTTCTCGCGCAATAGAACTTCTTCATCGGCCAATTCACGATATTCTGATTCGACCTGTAGTGGCGGGTTTACAAAGATGTCGCCGTTATAGCCGTCGACAATCAGTGTTTGTCCTTCAATTTCTTCCAACGCCAGATCATCGACACCAAGAACGGCGGGAATGCCCATACTGCGTGCCATAATGGCTGCGTGTGAGCTACCCGAACCACGCAATGAGACCATCCCGATGATATTGGCATCTGGAAGCTCAGCAAGCATGGTTGGAGTGACTTCTTCCGCCACTAAAATGCAGTTTTCAGGTGGGTTGTGTCGTGCGCTATTATGCTGCTTTAAGTGCGATAAAATGCGCTGCCCCAAATCACGCACGTCACTAGCGCGCTCACGAATATACTCGTCGTCGAGCGCTTCAAACTGATTCACTAAGTGTTCGACCACCTTGCGCAATGCAGTCTGCGCACGCCAACCTTGACTGATGGTTTCTTCAACTTCCTTACCCAACGACGCCGAATCCAGCATGGCGTGATACACCTCGAAGATCGCCAAGCTTTCCTCTGCCACTTGATCACGCATGCGCTCGCTGAGTTCGGTGAGCTCGGTTCGCGTACGTTTAACGGCGGCGCGGAAACGACGAATCTCGTGCTCCGGCATATCGGTTTTCTTCGGTGTTACTTCACTCAACCGAGCGCGTGGCCGCACCACGTAGGCTTCAGCAATCGCCACACCAGGCGCTGCCGGTAAGCCTTTCAAGGTGTGTAACCAAGGGGACTGACTGGTAGTTCGCAATAACCCTTTGGCTTCGGCATGTGCCACCACCACCGCCAACTGCGCCGCGAGTGTCACCACAAAGGCTTCCTCGTCACGCGTGAACGCACGCGCACTGGCTTGTTGGACGGTGAGAATGCCGAGTACTCGACGGCGATGAATCACTGGCGCTACCAACATAGCTTTGTAGCGTTCTTCATCCACTTGGTCGAGCTTGAGAAACTTTGGATGGTCAGCCGCATTAGCAATATTCAGCGGCTCTTCTCGCTGTGCTGCGAGTGAGATAATTCCTTCGCCGAAGGGCACATGAATGGGTTTATCGGAGTGAATCACGAGGCCGTCTGTCGCGGCTAGCGCAAATTGTTTCTGATCGTGGTCAGCCAGATAGATTGTGCACGAGTCGGTCTGCAATGCTTCTTTCACTTGCCGCACCATGATTTGCAACGCCAGCTCGAAATCTGGCGCTTGGTTCACAGCCTCGACAATACGTTGCAATACTCGTAGCACGGTTGCACTCCATCAACGTTTACGACGGGAGTGGCGTTGCCGCTTAACTGGTCCTGAACGTGGAGCCGGATGTTGTCGTTGACCACCGGCTGCTGGCATGACAATTGGGGCGAACTCTTTCATCACCCGGCGGTACACATCCCGTTTGAACGACACGACATGCCGTACAGGATACCAATAGCTGACCCAGCGCCAGTCATCAAATTCGGGATGCGACGAGCACATCACGTTGACATCTGCTTCTGCGCATTTGAGTCGCAGCAAAAACCACTTCTGTTTCTGACCAATACAGGTTGGTCGTTGTTCGCGTCGCACAAGACGTTTCGGTAAGCGGTAGCGAAACCAGTTGCGACTGGTGTAGACGATCTCTACTTGCTCGGGCTTTAAGCCTACCTCTTCCCACAACTCACGGTACATGGCTTGTTCGGCGGTTTCGCCGTCATCGATGCCACCTTGAGGAAACTGCCAGCTGTGTTGTCCAAATCGACGCGCCCAAAAGACTTGTCCCTGCTCGTTACAGATGATGATTCCGACATTTGCTCGGAACCCTTCTGCGTCTATCACGCGAGCATCCTCTTAAATTCGACTTCTAGGTTCGATTCTTCCATAATCGCCGCGTGATGAAAAGAGGAAAAGCACAGAGAGGACGCCCGTGCAAGACCTAATGACCCTATTCGATCGCGCCAGCACGCTCGCTGGTCGTACGTTTGCTGAGTTAGCCGCGGAAGTAAAATTAACGGTGCCGGCTGATTTACGCCGCCATAAAGGTTGGGTCGGTCAATTACTCGAACGGCAATTGGGGGCGAGTGCGGGATCGCAGGCGCTGCAAGACTTTCCTGAACTCGGAGTGGAGCTCAAAACCATCCCTCTCAATGCACAAGGTAAACCATTGGAAACGACGTTTGTGTGCACCACGCCTTTGATGGATATTCATGAGCTCACCTGGGAGCGTTCTAATGTCCGCAACAAACTACAATGCGTGTTGTGGATTCCAATTGATGGTCGACGTGAAATTCCGCTCGGGCAACGCACAGTGGGTACCGCGTTTCTGTGGCGCCCATCGGCTCAACAAGAAGCCCAACTCAAAGCGGACTGGCAAGAACACATGGATAAAATCGCGCTCGGTGACGTGGAATCGATTAGTGCGCATCAGGGCGAAGTGTTGCAATTGCGACCGAAAGCAGCGAATGGACGTGTGAAAACAGCGGCGATTGGACGGCAAGGTGAGATCATTCAAACATTGCCACGTGGCTTTTACTTAAAAACTCAGTTCACGCATCAATTAATCTGCGACGCGTTCAATCTAGATGGATCGAATGCGCGTACTGAACCGTCATGAACACACCTTCGAATCCATTACAACGCAGCATCCAGCCAGGCGCTCGAAAAAACGCACTGACCTTTTGTTTTTTAGGCGTTCTGATTTTTGCGGCCGCTATGTTGTGCTGGTTGATCGAGGCGCCACTGGCGCCTGCAGCCTTTGGTCTGTTATGGATTGCGAGTGCAGTACTGTTGTTTCTTGGCATCGCAAAAATGCTGGAACCCGAAACCAGCTTGATCATTACTCCCACTGACATTTCCTACACGCACCGGCGTGGACGTTGGTCGTTGCCATGGGAAGCCATCACCCGATTTGACGCACCGCGAGTCAATCGGGGATTTAATCTCGAAGAATTACCTTATTTGGGGTTTCGGATTCATGACATTGAGGTATTACTGAATCGGATTTCACCGCGCTTGATGTCCCATATCATCGTCGAGCAACGCCATTTATTGGCATTGGGGTTACGATACGAGCGACCAGATTTACGTGATTACAGTCAGTACTACGATATCCCCGAGCGCTTTGTTGGTAACAGTGGTCTTGAATATAAAGGCCTGCAAGCGATGTTTGCGGTGCGCTCTCAACAGTTGCGTGAATTGCTCGGATACGATATCTACATTCACGCCAGCGCGCTCGATCGACCGTTAGACGAGTTTATCCACCACCTGCGTCAACTGCAGTCGAGTCGGCAGCACCATCTCTAGACGCTTGCTGTTTAGCCTTCAGCCCTTTATTCTTGCCTCATCATTCTGATTCGGAAGTACTGCATGGAAACGATTGGCTGGCGCGAATGGGGCGCCCTCCCCGAGCTGGGTGTAGACGCAATTAAGATGAAAGTAGATACGGGTGCGAAAACGTCCTGTTTGCATGCGTTTCGACTTGAACCTTTTGAACGCGATGGCTCACCTTGGCTGCGAATATGGCTGCATCCGGAGCAAGACAGTGACCGCGAACATATCTGCGAAGCACCCATTGCTGACCAACGCGAAGTCACTGATTCAGGCGGTCACCGAGAGCTCCGTTATGTAATTCGTAGTCATTTACAACTCGGGAGCTTCGCCAAGCCGATAGAGCTAACTTTAACGAATCGTGATACTATGAAATTCCGCATGCTCCTCGGTCGACAAGCCATGCGCGGGAACTTTGTGGTAGACCCACAATCATCTTTTTTACTCGGTCAACCTATGACTGGAGCGCATTCATGAGAATCGCCATTTTATCGCGAAATCCAAGACTTTACTCAACCAAGCGACTGGTCGAAGCCGGCGAAGCTGCTGGGCACGAAATGCACGTGCTCGACCCGCTACGTTGTTATATGAATATTAATGCCCGTGAATCGTCAATTCACATGAAAGGTAGCGATTTACCTCCGTTTGATGCGGTGATCCCGCGTATAGGTGCGTCGGTGACCTTCTTCGGAACCGCGGTGTTACGTCAGTTCGAAATGATTGGCACCTACCCGCTAAATGAGTCGGTGGCAATTTCACGTAGCCGCGATAAATTACGTTCGCTACAACTGCTGAGTCGCAAAGGTATTGGTCTGCCGATTACTGGCTTCGCGAGCCAGCCGCAGGATATCCCCGATTTGATCGACATGGTTGGTGGCGCGCCACTGGTCATCAAATTATTGGAAGGCACGCAAGGTATCGGTGTGGTCCTCGCCGAAACGCGACAAGCGGCAGAGAGTGTCATTGAAGCCTTCATGGGCCTGCGTTCGCACATCATGGTGCAAGAATATATTAAAGAAGCTGGTGGCGCTGATATTCGCTGTTTCGTGATTGGTGACAAAGTAATCGCGGCGATGAAACGCCAGGCAAAAGCAGGCGAATTCCGCTCAAACTTGCATCGTGGCGGCAGCGCTAGTCTGGTTAAACTGACCCCAGCTGAACGTGCGACTGCCGTAAAAGCTGCAAAAACAATGGGTTTGAATGTAGCCGGTGTGGACATCCTGCGCTCGAATCATGGTCCACTGGTAATGGAAGTGAACTCGTCACCCGGGCTCGAAGGCATTGAACTGTCGACGAATAAAGACGTGGCCGGGCAAATCATCAGTTTTATTGAGAGTCACGCGAAAGCACATCGCACGCGGACCAAAGGCCGAGGCTAACTACCGGTAAAAAGTGAACGGTGAATAGAGAATGTTCACTGTTCACTGCTCACTATTCACTTGCTTGGGGTTTCATGGCTGGGAAGGTAAAAGTATTTCATTTAGCTGGCGAACGCATTATTGCGGGCGCCCGGCATAGCATCAAGATTCCTGCGGCCCGGCTCTATAACGATACGCCGATGGATCTGCATGCTGAAGTTTTTCACGGCGTGAAACCTGGCCCCACGCTGCTGGTATGTGCCGCAATCCATGGTGATGAACTCAATGGTGTAGAGATCTGTCGGCGGCTCATGGGTCTCATCGATCCACTGCAATTGGCGGGCACACTCATTGTGGTGCCGGTGGTGAATGTTTTCGGCTTTATTCAACAGTCTCGCTATTTGCCAGACCGACGTGATCTCAATCGATGTTTCCCAGGGTCAGAACGCGGTGCATTGGGGAGCCGCTTGGCGCATCTGTTCAGCGAAACCTTAGTGAAAAGTGCGACCCATATTGTTGATTTGCACACGGGAGCTATTCACCGCAGCAATCTACCACAAATTCGTGTTGATACGACCCATAATGAAGCCTTAAACATGGCGGAGAGCTTTGGCTCTCCCGTGATTCTCCACTCGAAAGAGCGAGACGGTTCGCTGCGGTCGCTGGCGACGGAACTTGGTATTCCATTGATTTTGTATGAGGCAGGCGAAGCACTGCGGTTTGACTACGCAGCCATTCATGCCGGTGTCAATGGCGTCCAAAATGTGATGAAGTTACTGAAGATGCTAAAGGGGCGGCGTAGTCGCAAAAAAGTAACGCCGGTTGTCGCCCATCGAAGTAACTGGATCCGTTCAGAGTCAGATGGCTTGGTTATCCCTAAGGTTGAGCTCGGACAGACCATTACCAAAGGTCAGATTATTGCACAGACGGTCAACCCACATGGGGTCGAACTGAACCCAATCCGTAGCCCCTATTACGGTATCGTCATTGGCATTTCAAATATCCCAGTTGCCAATGAGGGTGAAGCACTTTTTAATGTCGCGCAATTTGAAGATAATGAAGACATGGACGACGCTTCCGAAAGTGTCGACGTGTTTACTGAAGCCTACGAACGGAAACCCACATGAAGCATCGTCTGCACGCACCCTCACAGTTGGTGATTCGCCACGCGGATAGGTTTCGCGATCAAGCACTTTTGCTTGTCAACGCTCCAGATGCGGAAGTCGCTGCAGAACTTAACGTCGTAGCGACTTGGAGTCTTCACGCTGGTTATGCGAAGCGCTGGCAACGACTAGATGGAAATCATCATTTTGGTGAATTGCCGCCGCATAGCGAAGCGACAGCTGCCGTTATTTGGTTGCCTAAAGAAAAGCCCTTAACCGACTACATAGTGCGCGCTCTAGCCAGTGTCATGCAGGCCGGTAGCACGATTTGGCTCGTTGGTGAGAATCGCAGCGGTATTAAAAGTATTCACAAAGTACTGCCAGACTGTCTCGAGCCCGCGCAGAAAATTACCAGTGGCAATCACTCATTATTGATTGCGACAGCAGTCAAGCAACAAACAACCTTTGCACTTGAATCATTTTTAACCAGTTGTGAACTTCCCCAGCCGGGTCAGGAAGAGCCACTGCACTTGGCCAGCTACCCGGGAGTTTTTGCGTTTCCTAGTATTGATGCGGGTAGCGCCATGTTACTGCAACATCTACCGCGGTGGCAGCGTGGCCAGTTGTTGGACTTTGCCTGTGGGCACGGCGTACTTGGCGCCTGGTTGAATCGCGCAGGCCCAGAACTAGCGGTCAGTTACCTCGATGTCAGTTGTATGGCACTGGCCGCCACTCGTAAAACCTTGGAACAAAATGGCTTAACCGGCACTTTGCTAGCCGAGGAAGGGTTACCCAACAACCTGCCATGCTATGATTATATTGTCAGCCATCCACCTTTCCATACTGGCTTAGCAACCGATTATAAGATCGGTGAGCAGTTTTTACGTGATGTTCATCAACACCTTACACCTGGCGGCGAGTTGTGGCTGGTTGCCAACCGTTTCTTGCCGTGGCCAGAGCTGCTCGAAAAAACGTTTGGTACCTTTGATCGGGTTGCTGAAGATAATCGTTTTGCTGTCTACCGTGCTAGCTTACGAACCCGTGACCGCAAGCGCATCTAAACCATGATCGGCTTCACTTCAATCAAGCGCAGCGTTTCACTAATCGTCATTACGACGACAACTCTTCTGGTGACGCTTGCGTGCCTGTTGGTTAGCACGGTGCTCATCCAAAACGTTGAGCAACGCTTGTTGGAGCGCACCGAACAATTTACTCGATTGATCGCAATAAGTGGCGGCCGGAGTATCGTTTTTGATGGTGGTCGTGATCCAACGGAGTGGCTCTCCAACCTTTCTGAAACCAAATACATCGATCACGTGCATTTGTACCAGATAGGTGAGAGCTCGGCCATGATGCGTTATTTTGGTAGCTACAACCGTGAAACCTTAGCCCCCATACCGGCACGGTTTGAGCGCGTTGAGACGCTGCTCGGCGCACGTCTTGCGGAACGCTATATCGAGGCGGCATGGCCCGTCAGTATCGATGATCGGGTGGTCGGTTATGTCTACGTGCGAGCGTCGCGAGATGACATCGACAACCTCGTCTGGTTGTGTGTCGTGGTGTCACTACTCACTATTCTGAGTTCGATGGCGCTTGCTTGGCTGATCACGCTACGCTTGCGCCGCTATCTCATGCGCCCCATCGACAATCTCGTCGAATCTTTGCAAGAAGTTGCCCGTGATAAAGACTATTCGATGCGGTTGCCAGAGGCATCCTTACATGAGCTTGAACGCCTCTCCAGTAGCTTTAATACGATGTTGGAACGCATTCAACAGCATATCCGTCGGCAAGAACTTGCCGAGCAACAAGCCAGTCAACTCAATACCGAACTTGAACGCCAAGTAACGCAGCGCACCGCGGCTTTGCGTGACGCTAACCAAGAGTTACTCAATACACTCGAGAAGTTGCACCAGTATCAGCGGCAATTGGTCGAGGCAGAAAAGATGTCATCCCTCAGTGATATGGTTGCTGGTATTGCCCATGAGGTCAACACACCGGTTGGCCTCGCCATCACCTCAACCTCGATTTTGCAGGATAAACTGGATTCGATGCGGGCAAAATTTGCAGAACGCCAACTCACCAGTCAACAATTTGAAGATTTTCTGCAAGCTACGGATGAAAACTTGCAATTGATAAGCCGCAACATCAAACGCACAGCCGATTTAATTACACGCTTTGGTCAGCTCGCAATGGACCAATTTGCTGAAGATCCGCGTGAGTTTGAGCTCAACAGTTTTGTCACCGACGTGGTTGCCTCACTCCATAATCGCTTTCCGCAGTTGGATGCACATCGCATCGACGTGGAGTGCCCCACCGACCTGATGATTTGCAGTCGACCGGGACCACTCACGCAAATTCTGACACAGTTGGTGCAAAATTCACTGCAACACGCTTTTGCAGAACGCACCAATGGACTGATTCATATCCAATTCGACGTGATTCCTGCCAAACTGGACGATGGCTCTGCGCAACTCAGAATTACCTACTCGGATAACGGCGAAGGTATTCCTGAACAGATCGGCAAACGCATCTTTGATCCCTTTGTTACGAGTAAACGTGGCCTAGGTGCAACCGGTCTCGGATTGCATTTGGTCTATAACCTCGTTAATCAATTATTGGAGGGTCACATTGAGTACGAAACTAAACTTAACTCGGGCACAACCTTCCTGATCGAGTTTCCTCTGCAGCAGTGTGGCCGCATTTAATCTAGCGTTGCGGGTCATTGGTCGATTTCTTACACAAAATTAATTTATCTTTTTTTAGCTTCTGCTACACTAACAATGTTCACCACTTTTCAACATATGTTAATGGAACTACTATGAGTGCAAGATTACTGATCGTTGAAGACGAGGTCGTGACTCGCAACACACTCACTCGCCTATTTCAACAAGAAGGCTATGACGTTTTTGATGCGGCAGATGGCATGCAAATGCAACGTATCATGGCTCGTCAACAAGTTGACTTAGTTATTATGGATGTCAACCTACCTGGCAAGAGCGGTATTGAGTTGGCTGAGAAGCTGCGTGAAAACCAAAACATCGGTCTCATTTTCCTTACCGGCCGTGACGCTGAAGAAGATCGCTTATTGGCGCTCGAGTTGGGTGCAGATGACTATCTGATCAAACCGTATAATCCGAAAGAACTTATTATTCGCGTGCGTAACTTATATCGTCGTATTGAGGCACTGAAAAGCCAAGAGAAGACAATTGGTCACGACAGTATCGTTTACGAATTTAACAACTGGCGTTTAGAGAGCGATAGCCGCTGCTTATTCTCCCCAGAAGGAAAAATGTTCCGACTGCCGAAGAGTGAGTATCGTGCTATGGAATTGTTCCTCACGAACCCAGGAAAAATTCTGGACCGCGAAACCTTAGTGAAGAAGATGTTGGACCGCGAACTACGCCCGAATGACCGGACTGTTGATGTCGCCATTCGCCGCATTCGTCGTCACTTTGAAGGATTTGGCGATACTCCAAATCTGATTACGACTATTCACGGCGAAGGCTATCGATTTGTTGGCCAAGTGAATATTCGTCACTTGGACCAGCCGTCACTCAATTCCCCGAGCTGATAGCCAGCGTCTCAGTTGTGCTTGATGAATGGGTAGCTCAGCTACCCATTCTTTTATCCGCGGCTCTACTTGTTCCCATGTCCAAGCTTCGCGCTCAACCGATTCCATCGTTCTCGCTAACTGACGTAAACCGACCGATCGGCAAGCTCCTTTCAGTTTGTGCGCTTGGCGGCGAGTCTCTACTTCGTCACGTTTATCCAGAAGCCAGTTCAGCGTATCGACATAACCACGGATGTTATCTGAGAAAGTCTCGTACATTTCGAGCAATCCGTCATTGCCCAAAAGCTCTGCGTACTGTTCAAGTAGGCGTTCATCCAACATCTTCGCTATCCTTAGTGGTTTGGACTCGATTGTGCTAATCGAAAACTTTCAGTCGCTGATTGAACTCAATCTGGCAAACTACCGTAAATGAGTTAGATCAAGTATACTAGCGCCCCCTTTTCGGGGACATTAAATTTTTGCAACGTTTGGAGCCGTAACGCATGCCAACAGCAACACCAACAATGATGCCAGATATCGCTAACCAAACCAAAGCACAAACAGAAGGTGCATTGGATTGGGTTGGCATGAGTAATATCGAAATGCCGATGGTTGTCGGTGCAGCGAACGAACCGGAGCGTCCAGTTAATGCGCTGATCGATGCGTTCGTGAACCTCACCGATCCGAAAGCAAAAGGTATTCATATGTCTCGACTGTATCTGTTGCTTGAGGAGTTGTCGAATAATGACATGCTCACTCATCAATCGTTACGTCGTTTGTTGCACGATTTTATCGCCAGCCATGATGGCCTCGCTGACCAAGCTTACGTCAAGTTTAGCTTCGATTATCAGATTCGTCGAAAAGCGCTGATCAGTAAGAAGCAAGGTTGGAAGTCGTACCCAGTAGTCCTAGTGGGTCGTTACAACGCCGGCGAACTCGATCTTGAGTTATCTGTTGATGTGCCCTACTCGTCTACTTGCCCGTGTTCAGCAGCATTGGCTCGTCAGCTCATCCAAGAAGCATTCTCGAACCAGTTTGGTACGGATGCGGATGTGGATGCAGAGGCTGTTCACCGTTGGTTGGGGACTACACAAGGTATCGTGGCAACTCCGCATAGTCAGCGTTCCATTGCTGAGGTAAAAGTGAAGCTAGGCGACGCAATTACCGAATTTCCAATTATCGCGCTGATTGATGCCATCGAAGGCTCACTCAAGACTCCGGTGCAAGCCGCGGTGAAACGTGAAGACGAGCAAGAGTTTGCGCGTCTAAACGGTCAAAATTTAATGTTCTGTGAAGATGCAGCACGTCGTCTCCAGTTTACTCTGAATCATCAGCCTGATTACTCAGACTTCTGGATCCGTGTGAATCACTATGAGTCATTGCATGCGCATGACGCGGTGAGCATCACAACAAAGGGTATACCGGGCGGTTTTAAAGCCTGATTCATCGACCCCAGATTCCGGCTGAGTTATACTACTCGGCCGGAATTTTTTTGTTTTGAGCAACTATGAAATCGATTGATATTGTCGGGATTGGCAACGCGCTAGTCGACCAAGAGTTTGAAGTCACGGATGAGTTTCTCCGTCAACATAACATCGAAAAAGGCATGATGACCTTGATCGAAGATGCTGATCAGGAACGCCTGATCAAGGAACTCTCTAAACGCGGTGAACTGAAGAAGCAATCCGGTGGTGGTTCCGCAGCCAATTCTTTGGTAGCGTTCAGTCAGTTTGGTGGCAAGGCGTTTTACTGCTGTAAAGTAGCGGATGATCAAGCGGGTACGTTTTACTGTGAAGATATGCAACGGGTCGGCATCACCACCAATATTGGCAGTTGCCAACATGACGGCAAAACGGGTCGGTGTCTAGTCATGGTTACTCCCGATGCGGAACGCACCATGCGGACTTACCTAGGCATCACTGCAGATTTGTCCAAAGCCGAACTCGACGATGAGGCCATTGCGCGCGCACAATACCTGTACATTGAAGGCTATTTGGTAACGTCTCCGGTTGCATTGGACGCCATTCGTCACGCCAAGCAAGTTGCACGTGCCAACGGCACTAAAATTGCTGTTACCTGCTCAGATCCAGCCATGGTTAAATATTTCCGTGAGGGCATTGATACGATCCTTGAAGGCGGTGTGGACGTACTCTTCTGTAATCACGAAGAAGCCGAGTTGCTGACCGGCACTGCCGATGTGCAGGCGGCCATGCAGCAGCTACAAGAGCACGCCGATATCGTTGCCATAACACTTGGCAAAGATGGCGCGTTGTTAGCCGACGGGACGCGACAAGTCGCTGTGCCGGGCATTAAAGTTGTCGCTAAAGACACCAATGGTGCTGGCGACATGTTTGCAGGTGCTATGATGTATGGCCTGACGCGTGGTTACTCATTGGCAGCCTGCGGAATGCTGGCGAGTCACGCCGCGGCTGAAGTGGTATCGGAATTCGGTCCGAGATTGAGTCTTGACCGGCAGCAACAATTGCTGATCCGCTTACAGCACGAACCAGAATTCAACTAACACATAGTGAACGGTGAATAGATAATAGTGAACAGAAAAGATTTTGGTTCGTCTCGCTTTTCACTGTTTTCCATTCACTGTTCACCATTCACTATCTTTAAGGGGTAGTCATGCAAGATTATAAAGTCGCCGATATCAGCCTCGCCGAATGGGGCCGTCAAGAAATTTCTATCGCTGAGTCTGAAATGCCAGCGTTGATGACCATTCGTCGTAAATATGCAGCGAGCAAGCCATTGGCTGGTGCGCGCATTATCGGCTGTATTCATATGACCATCCAAACCGCTGTACTCATTGAGACTCTGATTGAGTTGGGTGCAGAGGTGCGTTGGTCATCATGTAATATCTTTTCAACGCAAGATCACGCTGCCGCCGCAATGGCAGCCGCTGGAGTGCCGGTGTTTGCGTGGAAAGGCGAAACAGAAGAAGAGTACGAGTGGTGCTTGGAGCAAACCTGTCGCAAAGATGGCGAGTTGTGGGATGCCAATATGATTTTGGACGACGGTGGTGACTTGACCCTGTTAATCCATGATAAGTATCCGCAAATGCTCGACAACGTGCATGGGATTACCGAAGAAACGACGACCGGTGTGCACCGTCTGCTCGAGATGTTGAAGCACGGCACGCTGAAAGTTCCTGCTATTAACGTTAATGACTCAGTCACCAAGTCAAAGAACGACAATAAATACGGGTGCCGGCATTCATTGAGCGACGCTATCAAGCGCGGTACCGACCATTTGTTGATGGGTAAGAAAGCCCTCGTTATTGGTTATGGTGATGTTGGGAAAGGCTCTGCAGCGAGCCTTCGTCAAGAAGGGATGATCGTGAAGATCACCGAGATTGACCCCATTTGTGCTATGCAAGCATGTATGGACGGCTACGAAGTGGTTTCTCCTTACTTGAATGGCGTGAACACTGGCGATGCATCCGGTATCGACAAAGCCTTGCTGGCAAACACGGATTTGTTGGTAACGACTACGGGTAACGTCAATGTCTGTGACCGCTTCATGTTAGCGGCGTTAAAACCGACTGCTGTAGTCTGTAATATCGGTCACTTTGACAACGAAATTGACACCGCATACATGCGTAAGAACTGGCGTTGGGAGCAGGTGAAGCCGCAAGTTCACAAAATCTATCGGAGTGATGATCAGCAAGATTACTTGTTATTGCTATCCGAAGGTCGATTGGTGAACTTAGGGAATGCGACCGGTCACCCAAGTCGTATTATGGATGGTTCTTTTGCAAACCAAGTACTTGCGCAAATTCACTTGTTTGAAGAGAAGTTTGCCGACTTGCCAGCGGCTGAAAAAGCTGCCAAGCTGCGCGTCGAAGTATTGCCGAAGCAACTGGATGAAGAAGTCGCGAAGTACATGGTGCAGGGTTTTGGTGGCGTGATTACCAAGCTCACCAAGCAGCAAGCTGATTACATCCATGTTGCTGTCGAAGGACCATTTAAATCGGACGATTATCGTTACTAACCTTTATGACAGTTATTTATAAGGAACTCACGGCCGCCGATCACGCGGCCGTGCTTGAATTAGGGAACCAGGTTCATGGTGAGAATTACCTCACTCCTGAATCTTTGGCAGATTATGCTCAGCGAGGCCTTGTTG
>DASSWH010000077.1:0-6612 GCA_035705175.1 Pseudidiomarina sp. | reverse complement strand
GGCGCGGTCGCCGACATCAGAATCAGTCTCTTTGGCACCTTTGACATAAGTTCCAATACCGCCATTCCAAAGCAAATCTACGGGCATTGTTAAGATAGCTCGGATCATTTCCGTAGGTGTCATCGATTTCTTCTGCGTATTGAATAGCTTTTTCATTTCAGGTGTTAATTCAATCGCTTTTAGACTCCGAAGGAATACGCCACCGCCTTGTGAAATCAGGTTCTTATCGTAATCATCCCAACTTGAACGTGGCAAATTAAAGAGCCGTTCACGCTCTTTGAACGACGTCGACGCATTCGGTTCAGGGTCGATGAAAATATGCATGTGGTTAAAGGCTGCAATCAGGCGCGTATGCTTGGATAGAAGCATCCCGTTACCGAAAACATCCCCCGCCATATCGCCCACACCAATAGCAGTAAAGTCGGTGGTTTGACAGTCGACGCCCATTTCTCGGAAATGGCGTTTGACTGATTCCCAGCCACCCCGTGCGGTAATCCCCATTTTCTTATGGTCATAGCCAACGGAGCCACCGGATGCAAAAGCATCTCCCAACCAGAAGTTATATTCGGCTGAGATACTATTTGCGATATCTGAGAAGGTCGCAGTGCCTTTATCGGCAGCAACAACCAAGTAAGTATCATCCTCATCATGACGGACTACGTTGACCGGCGGAACCACTTCACCATTGACGATGTTGTCGGTGATATCCAGCAAGGCTCGAATGAACGTGCGATAACATTCCTTACCCTCTTCCAACATTCCTTCGCGATCTTCGGGTAAGTGCTTACAGAAGAAACCGCCTTTCGCGCCGACTGGAACGATGACGGTATTTTTAACTTGTTGTGCTTTGACCAGACCTAATACTTCCGTACGGAAATCCTCACGACGATCGGACCAGCGCAAGCCACCGCGTGCAACTTTGCCGCCACGCAGATGAACCCCTTCTACAGCCGGTGAATAGACAAAAATTTCAAATTTCGGTAACGGTAACGGCATTTCCGGAACCAATTCTGGTAGAAACTTCACCGAAATATAGGGTTTTTCATTGCCCTCAGCATCAGCTTGGAAGAAGTTGGTCCGCAGCGCTGCCAAGATTAACTCAACGTAGCGACGAATAATGCGATCATCATCTAAATTAGCAACATTCTCGAGCTCATTATTAATACGCGTTTCAAGTGCTTCGATCTTTTTATCACGTGATTTGGTGCCCGGCTCGAACTTGGTGAAAAATAATTTCACCACGAGTTTTGAAATGAGCGGGTATTTGCTAAATGTACTCTCGATATAACTTTGGCTAAATGTTGTGCCTATCTGACGCATATATTTAGCGAACATTCGCAAAATCACGACCTGTCGCCCAGTCAACCCAGCGCTCAGCACCAAACGGTTAAAACCATCGTCCTCGAAGTGTCCAGACCACACTTTAGCGAAAGCGTCTTGGAACAGATCGCGTGCAGCTTCTAAATCGAGCTTGGCATTGCTGTGTAGCATCTGGAAATCCAGCACCCAGTAAACGTTGCCATCGGTCGTTTTAATTTGGTAAGGACTCTCACCAATAATGCGTAAGCCAAAGTTTTCTAACATTGGGAGCACATCTGACAGATGTATGGGCTCATCTTTATGAAACAGCTTCAGTCGAACTTTCTTACTATTCTCATTCTCTTCCCGCGGTCGATAGAACAACATCCCTAGCTTGTTGTCTTCATCCAAGGATTCAAGTTGCTGAATATCTGCAATCGCTATGGAAGGTAACACTTCCTCTTTATAAGCACGTGGAAACGCATTGGCATAACGTTTATTCAAGCCATTCGCTCGCGCCTCGCCAAATGTGCTGCGTAAGATACGCTCGAAGTTATCTTCCCAAGTCCGTGCTGCTTCAATAAGATTTTGTTCAAGTTCTTTCACGTCAATGTCCTGTACGTGGTCGCCAATGCGCACGGTGTAGTGAGTCCGTGCCAAAGAAGATTCCGAGAAATAAGTTGTGAAGTCGACTTCACGATCACTTTTCAGTGACGTGGATAAGATAGCTTGCGTACGCTGACGCAATAAGGTGTTGTAACGTTCTTTAGGAACGTACACCATGCATGACGCAAAGCGACCAAAAATATCACGGCGCACAAAGAGTCGGGTCATATCCCGCTCTTGCATTTGTAGAACCCCTAACCCAACGTCGAGTAAATCCTCTTCTCGAGCCTGTACGATCTCGTCACGAGGATAGGTTTCAAGAATATTTAAAAGTGCTTTGGCTGCGTGCGAATTCAGTGCAAAGCCAGAAGCCTCCATCACGCGGTTGATCTTGTCACCCACGAGTGGCACATCGCGTGCACTGTTATTGTAGAACGAGCTGGAATACAAGCCGATAAAGCGATCTTCGCCAATCACTTTGCCATTCTTATCGAACCGTTTTACGCCGATATAGTCACTATAGGCAGGACGATGAACACGTGATTTCGAATTGGTTTTAGTGACCAGTAATAAATTGTCATCAAACGTTAGATCTCGCGCAACTTCCGGCAATGAGGATACCAAACGTTCTTTATTGACCGCTGACTTACGCATGAGACCAAGACTGGATTCGGTCTGCTGCCGAATCACATAATCGCCTTCTATTGCTGCCAGGTCATAGCGGCGATACCCCATCAGCGTGAAGTTATCTTGGGATAACCACTTCAAGAACTTTTGCGCTTCTTTCAATTTTTGTGCGGGGCCAGGATACTTAATGTTACTCAAGCTGGTCGCAATTTCTTCGAGCTTAGCGCGCATCGGCTGCCAATCTGAAACGGCAAGTGTGACCTCATCCATCACTGACGCCAACTCTCGCTTCAGTAAGGTTATGGCTTCTTTGCTGTTTTGCCGGTCGACTTCGATCAGGAAAACAGTATCCACTTCATTGTCATCGTTTCGTGTTCCAGCTTTTAGCAGTTCAACAATTTCATTGCTGTCATTGCGTTTGTGGCTGATCGGAAGATGCAACAGCAAATGCGAGTTAATTCCCAGCCGTGATAGCGCCATTCGAATCGAATCCACCATAAATGGCATATCCGATTGAATAATTTCAATGATGGTGTGCGATGACTCCCAACCGTGTCGAGCGACCTCAGGATTAAACACCTTAATGAGTGCTTTTTCATTCGGTTGGTATTCGTTGAAACTATGCCACAACCCGACTACGGCACCGTACAGATCGCTGTCATTTCGCTGTGCCAGATCATTCGGTGAAATGTTCTTGAATAACCTCAACGCAAAATCTTTGATGATCTCTGGTCGATCCGTTGCTCGTTGTTGAATCAGATCGGCCACTTTCTGCAAAATTACGGGGATCTGGCTATCGCCAAACGCAGTCATGCTGGTGTCCTTGTCATCGAGAGTAGTGTCTCATTGGCTATGCAGTTACAGCATAGACCATTCGTGTCGATATTGTCGGACATTCACCGCTGTTATTCAATGCTTTATCAACGGAAAATCAGTGTTCAGACCATGAATTTAGTGGCCTGAACATGATTATGAGAGGGAACTGCATGTTTATCTAAAAAGTAGCGTCTACGCAGCAAGACTATTCGAAATTTTTTCGTCCAAATCGCGCGCAAGTTGCGGCAATTTACTCAATGTTTCAAGATGATGTTTCATTAGTTGCTGCCGATGCTCATCATACCGTCGCCACGATAAAAATGGTGTAATGAGCCGCGCTGCTACTTGCGGGTTGCTCGTATTCAGTTGTTGGATTACATTTGCAACTAACGCATACCCAGCACCGTCTTCGCGATGAAACTGTGTCATATTGCGACTAAAGCTAGCTATCAACGCATAGACTCGATTCGGATTTTGTAATGAAAACCCCGGATGTGATAATAATTCCGATACCCGCTCTACTGTATCTGCATGCGGCGATTGCGCCTCTGCACTAAACCATTTGTCTAACGCTAACGGCGTGTCGAGCCATTGTTGCGTGAACTGGTTACAACAGGCTTCGCGTCCTTCGAGATTCAACTGTATTAGTGTATTCAAAGCACTGTTTTGCACCGTCATATTATCAGCCGCAGCGAAATGTTGGCTGACCCACGCTCCGTAAGTGGACGGTTCGTGTAATGCCAAATAATACAGTGCTAAGTTTATTAATGAGCGTTCCGCAATAGCGCTACTTTCAATAGTGTAGCCTGGATTGCGGTGACGGTAGTTCGTTACTAATTGTTTAAATTGTGGTGCCAGAGCCGCTGCAATTTGCTGGCATAATTGTCGCCGCGCCTGGTCCAATTGAGTAAGGGGAATGGCCACCTCAAAATGCTCAGCGAGCTCTTCCAGTTCTGGCGGTTGTAGCACCAATGCCTGTAATGCCGGATCGATATCAGCAGCAAGAAACTCTTGTAATGCCGCAACGGTTCGTTGATCCAGTGCAATGTCTGAATTTTTTCGCACTGCCGTTAAAATACATTGTGTGAATAGCTTTTGACTCGCCTCCCAACGGGTTACTTCGCGGTCAGCAGCAGCCATGAGCACGGTAAGTTCGGTATTACCCTGGGGGTAATCGAGTCGAACCGGCGCACTGAAATCTTCCAGTAATGCGAAGATAGGCTCATCGACTACATTGGTGAACACAATCTCCGCGGTCTCAGAAGTCAGTGTAAAGACATATCCGTCGCTTTGCGATCCGGCAAGCGGAACGGTTGTTGTTAGTGCCAGTTTTTCACCCGATTTAGAATAGGCACTTAAACGAATTGGAATCACGACCGGAAGCTTCTGCTTTTGTCCCGGTGTTGCTGGAGTTGATTGTGATAATTTCAGTGTCGCAGTTTTCTGCACGGTCGAGTAATTCAGGCGCGCAACTAACTCAGGTGTTCCTGCTTGGCTGTACCAGCGTCGAAACTGCTGCAAATCGACTTGATTCGCGTCTTCCATGGCGGCAACAAAGTCCTCACAGGTGACGGCTTGTCCATCATGACGTTCAATGTATCGACTCATGCCGCGTTGAAAGCCAGCCTCTCCCAACAATGTATGCAGCATTCGAATCACTTCAGCGCCTTTGTCATACACGGTTACGGTGTAGAAATTATTCATCTCTACCACTTTATCGGGACGAATCGGATGCGCCATTGGACTCGCGTCCTCAGCAAATTGGCGGCCACGAATGGTCCGTATCGCTTGAATGCGATGAATCGCTCGCGAACCGAGGTCTGAACTAAATTCCTGATCGCGAAACACGGTCAAGCCCTCTTTCAGGCTCAGTTGAAACCAATCGCGACAGGTAATTCGATTGCCCGTCCAGTTATGGAAATATTCATGTCCGATAACGGATTCAATATTCACAAAATCAGTATCCGTTGCGGTTGCTTGATCAGCGAGTACGTAACGCGAATTGAATACATTTAGCCCCTTGTTTTCCATCGCCCCCATATTAAAAAAATCCACCGCCACAATCATATAGGTATCGAGGTCATATTCGAGATTAAAACGTTCTTCATCCCATAGCATGGCGCGTTTTAACGACTCCATGGCATAAATACCGCGGGCTTTGTTACCTCGATCAACATACAGCTGCAGTGCAACCTGACGATCGCTACGCGTGGTAAAGCTATCTTCAAGTTTATCGAAGTCGCCTGCCACTAGCGCAAACAGGTAAGCCGGTTTTGGGTGTGGGTCGTGCCATGTCGCCCAGTGCCAGCCATCCTCGTCACTCCCCTCGGCGGTTTTATCGCCATTGCTGAGTAAATATGGATAGTGTGTCGGAGCATAAATGGTCGTTGTAAACACAGCGAGTACATCCGGACGATCTGGATAAAAGGTTATCCGCCGGAAACCCTCGGCTTCACATTGGGTACAAAAAGAGTCTGCGGCTAAGTATAACCCCTCTAATGCGCTGTTCGCGCTCGGATCGATTCGAGTGACAAGCGTGAGTTCGCATCGCTCAGGTAAATCCGCAATCACTAATTTAGTTTGACTCAGTTGATAGCGGGATGAATCCAGCTCAACGCCGTCGAGAGCGATTGATTCAAGAATCAGTTGCTCACCATCAAGTTCCAGATCTCCTGCTGACAATCGCTGCAACTGCATACAATTCGTCACTTGAGTCGATGTGGGATCTAAACGAAAGACCAGCCCCACTGATTCAACCTGAAATCGCGGAGCTTGATAATCGACACGAAATTTAGCTTGTGTTTGGCTTTGATGACTACTCATTCCAACCTCAGGTTGCGGTGTTTGGCGTAGGTTCAATTCGTAAGATTCTAAACCCGGTATAGGCATAGAAAATCGCAATCAGCGGTACTAGCCAATTGAAGAAAGCAAAAGGCGCGTATTCAAGCGGACTGACTGCAAGTGCACCGAACATAAATACCCCACAGGTGTTCCATGGAATTAGTGCAGAAGTAAGCGTACCACTATCTTCGAGTGTACGAGATAGCACGCGAGAATCGAGCCCTCGGCGCGCATATTCTTCACGGAAAATTCGTCCGGGAATCACAATAGCCATATATTGGTCGGCGGTCAGTACGTTTGCCCCGAAACAGGTGAATAACGTAGCTGTAATTAAACTCCCGGTGCTTTTCACCATCTTCAGAACGCCCATGAACAAGCGCTCGAGCAAGCCTAACTTCTCCATAATGGCGCCAAACGCCATGG
>DASSWH010000076.1:0-6678 GCA_035705175.1 Pseudidiomarina sp. | reverse complement strand
ACCAGCAGCATCGTCTTTGGCGCTATTAATACGCAGGCCCGAAGACAGACGCTCCATCGAAGTTTGCAGCGATGACTGCGACTTCTGCAGATTCTGCTGACCAATCAGCGAGGTAATGTTGGTATTGATGACTGACATAGTCGTTTCCTTTTATTTCGAAAAGAGGGCCGCCACAATGGCCTGCCGTCACCTGCTGTTATCGGTCTGCAAAAAAAAACCTTTAATTAATTTTCTGCAACAGGTTAAATCGACGCGCTTTCTAAAGTTTCTGCGCGGTTGGTCGATAATTCGAGCGCTACCCTGAATGGATATGAACTGTGACCGAAATTGAATTTACACCCGTCAATAGTGTGGTTGAGCTCGCGACTTATTATGAGGCGCTGAGCCAACCTGGTGTGGCTTCTATTCAACTCACTACGCAAGGCTCGGAAGAACATCCAGTCATTTTGTTGGAGCAGGAAGAAGAGGATTACCTGCTTTTCGACCTCACCGCCGTGCGTGATCTAGCACCACCCTTGCGCCGCGGTGTGACCTTTTTATTAAAAGGTTATACCCCAGGTGGATTGGTTCGCTCGAATCCAATAAAAATGCGTGAACTGACCACTGTCGAAGGGCGGTTGTTTGCCTATGCCGATTGGCCCACGGAAATCAATGTTCAGCAGCGTCGAGCAAGTTTCCGCGCAACCCTGCGCATGGGCATGGATGTCGGTGTCATATTGCGCAGTAGTGACAACGAGCAAGGCGAAGAAGTTGAGTTGCAGGGTGACTTGAAAGATTTATCGGCAACCGGTTGTTTAGCCGAGTTCTTTGCGCAAGATGGCGTTTCGAAAGTACTACCGAATTTAGAGACAGGAATTGAGCTCTATTTTCCGAATGGCACGCGCTTTGAAGTGAAGTCGGTCGTGAAGCATATTCGCACCGACAATGACCGACAAGTACTCGCGGTTGGCTTTGAATTTGACAACATTAGTAAAGCTGATGAGCGGCAACTGTGGGATTTTGTTCGCGAGATTGAGCGTGAAGCCAGCCGCAACGCGATTGAGGGCGATAATAATCGGCAACCGTCAGAACTCTTTCAGGTTAAAGATGGCGATGAAAATAAACTGGGTAGGCGCCAGGGGCACGCTTATGCAACGCCAATGGCACGACGTCTTGCGCGTATTGCGGGATATCTCGATAGCCAGATGGTGTCGTTGCGTCAGGGTCAACCGGTAAATTCAAGTCAGCTCTCGCAGCACGCTGATCGATTATTAGACATGCTTGATGACAGTCGAGAGGAGACGCTGTTCGCCGTCCATTGTATACATCGAGAGTCACGCTGGATCCGGCATGGTCTTGCTGTTGCTGTGCGTCTGGTCGACCTTTTGAGTGCAACGAAAGTGCCGCGCGATGTTCGCAAAGCAGTAGCAGCGTGTGCAATGATTCACGATATTGGTAAAGGGATGCTGCCCGCTGAAATTTGGCGAGCAACAACACTCAGCACCGAAATTTACGAGCAAATGCAGACGCATGTTGCGTTGATGATGGAAAAGCTCGGAAATTGCAAGTGGTTGTCACCCGTCATTCAAAATAATGTAATTGAACAAATCAACGAGCGTTTAAACGGCTCCGGATATCCGAATGCGTGTCGCGCAGACAAATTAGGGCAGCTGGCTCGCGCTGCTGCTGTGGTCGATGGCATTGATGCATTGCAGCGTGGGAGGCCAGATCGCAAAGGCTTATCAACCGTCTCAGCTTGGAAATTCGTGGAAGCTCGACCGGAAGAATACGACCAAAATTGGGTCTATAAGTACCAACAACATTTTGGTGGAATTCCAATTGGTACTTTGGTTAAGTTTGAGCATGGGCAGTTTGCGTGGGTTGTTGGACTCGATAAACAGCGCCGCATCTCACATGTTCGTATGACACCGCATAAGAGTGCGCCAGACGACAAACTCGGTGAGGTTGTTGAGTTGATTTCACTGCAGGATGTCGGTCGTATCGTGGATGTGATTGCCCCCGATCATTAGGTTTGAAGATTATATTTAAAACACGGAAACCGCGTTTCAAAAAATTTTCTAAAGTTTTGTCCCCGCGTGGTCGATAACTTGAAATGCGTATTTTTAACGCGGTTTTTATTGGCTTTGCATGGTGCAAAAGTCGGGCATCATTAAGTCAGTTAAACAGGAACATGAATTATGGCTTCAATTTCATCACTGGGAGTAGGTTCGGGGTTAGACCTGAACGGATTGTTGAATCAGCTGGAAGCAGCTGAGCGGCAACGCTTACAGCCAATTACGCAGCAAAAGCGTAGTGTCGAAGCGCAGATTTCTGCTTACGGTAAGCTTGAGAGTGCGCTCTCTGCTTTTCAAGAGGCTGCCACTAAGCTAAGCGCCACGGAAACCTTTGCGGCGACGACCAGCAACTCATCATTTGATGGAATTACCGTTGCAGCAAACAGTACAGCAGCTCCGGGTAGTTATGCTGTATCCGTCAACAATTTAGCGCGTAGCTACAGCATCGCGAGCTTCGGGGTTACGGACGACAGTACTGAACTCGGTGCCGGCTCAGTTGATATCTCCTTGGGTGATGGTACCTCATTCAGTGTCGCAGTTGATGCGGCGTCTAGTTCGTTAGCTGAAGTGCGTGATGCGATTAATGCGCAGCAATCTGATGTACGAGCATCCATCGTCAACGATGGTTCTGGAACACCCTATCGTTTGGTTCTGAGTTCGGCGCAAACTGGAACCGATTCCGCCATTACCAGTCTGTCTTATACCGGTGACTTAGCCTTATCGATGGGAACTGATGCGAGTACAGAAATTACGGCTCAGAATGCTTCGTTGAGCGTTAATGGCATCACTATTTCCAGTCAAACCAATCAAGTTGAAGGAGCTATTGAAGGTGTCGCACTGAGTTTAACGACAACCGGTTCGGGAACCGTTAACGTCGTGCGCGATCAAGAGACTATTCAAGGCTCAATTAGCGCATTTGTAGACGCATACAACGAACTTCAAGACACCATCGGCTCCTTAAACAACTTTGATGTCGAAACCGGTGTTGCCGGGCAGTTGTTGGGTGATAGCGGCTTGCGTTCAGTAGAAAGCGCCCTGCGCTCAATTCTTGGTAACCAAGTAGCTGAGGGCGATTTCTCTCGATTAAGCGATCTAGGCATTTCCCGCCAATTAGGCGGCAAATTGGAAGTTGACGAAGAGCGCTTGGCCGAACTGAGCACGACCGATTTGACCAAGGTCACGACGTTCTTTGCTGGTACAGCAACGGCCGATGGTTTCGCGAAGCAAACATCAACCGCGCTGGAACAATTACTCGCTGACAACGGACCGATAGCTACGCGAACTGAAGGTTTCAAGAGTCAAATCGATCGGCTCGATGATCGCTTCGTGCGCGAGGAAGATTTGATTGCAACCACCGTAGAACGGTATCGCAAGCAGTTTGCGCAGCTGGATAGTTTGATCGCGAGTATGAATTCAACCAGCAATTATTTGGGACAACAGTTTGCTGCTATGAATGCGCAACTGGGTAACGGTTAACAGAGAGGACTTCTCATGTACGGAATGCGTGGAGCAGCAGCATACGGTCGAGTGGGTGTTGAAAGTCATGTGCTCTCAGCAAGCCCACACAAATTAATTGCGTTGCTATTTGAAGGTGCACAAAAGCAAATTAAAGCAGCACAACTGCATCTTGAGAATGGCAATGTGAGTGCAAAGGGCAAAGCTATTGGCAAGGCACTTGATATCGTTAACCAAGGATTGCTGGCTGCGTTGGATAAAGAAAAAGGTGGTGATATCGCGTTGCAACTTGAGCAGCTTTATCACTACGTCAGCGACTTATTATTGCGCGCGAATCTGCACAACAATGGACAGTTATTGGAAGAGGCAGCTCGTCTCTTAAACGACATCGGCTCCGCATGGCAAGAAATCGGGTCCGAGGTAGAAGGCGCGTAACCAAATGAATGCGCAGCCGCAGTCACAATGTGAATATATGACTCCAATGGAGGTTGTTATGTCGTATCAGGCTCTTTTAGAACATTCTAATCAAATGCTTGCGAACGTTCGCAACGAAGATTGGGATGCGCTAATAGAAACGGAAGTCGCTTACGTTCGTGAAGTCGAACGTTTGAGCCAGCATGAGCCACATGTCCAATTAGACGATGATCAGCAATTGCAGAAGTTGCAGTTGTTGCACAAAATTATGGATCAAGACCGTGAAATTCGTGAGCGCTTGATCGCCCGTCGCACCAAACTTGAAGAGACTCTGCTCAGCATGCAGAAAAAGCAAAAGCTCGAGCATAGTTATCGCAATTGAGTAGCATTACACCACTTTTAGATACGCTGGTTCACCAGGTGATGAAGCAGCGTACAGAAGTCGTATTAATGCCTCGCCAAATGCTGCCGGTTCAGGCCGCCGTGCCAACCGGAACCGCAACAGAATTCAGCGCTACTGGCCAGCAACTTGCTCGTTTCCTTACCCTCATCCAACATCATCAACAACAACCGTCCTCTGGGTCGGCCCGTGCTCAGCAACCGAACGGTCCATTATTTCCAGGAAGCGAAAACCTCGATGCGCCGCGACTATCTTCGCAGTTGCGGCAGTCCATGGAAAAATCAGGTTTGTTTTATGAGCGTGCGGTACAGCAGTGGCAGCAAGGTAAGTTACCGCTACCGCAGTTGATGCGACAGCCGCAAATGCAGCAACCTGCTGTGCAGAACCAACCATTGCTACAACAGCAGCTTGAGCTGGTACAACACGGCGTACTGCGCTGGGATGTTGAACCATGGCCTCAGGCTCTATTGCAGTTGGCCGTTCAAGTAGATCCGCATCCGCTGATAAAGCGCTGGCGTGAACAAAATGAAAGCAGCGCAGAAGTCGAAACACCGACGTGGTCGACACAATTGAAGATTACTCTTCCGCAGTTGGGTGAAGTACGTGCATCTATCCGTTGGCAACCACAACATTTGCAATTAAAGCTACAAGTGCCCGATGAGCATGTCGGCTCATTGCGAACTGAACTTGAGTCTCTGGAGCAGCGATTGAAAAATCTTGGGCTGCAGCTGGACCCTGTCGTTGTTGCGGGTTCAACCCAAAGTTCTGGGGGCGAGCATGGGTGATTCCGAAAGCCGTAAACAGCGCGCTATCGCTTTACGCTATCAAGCATTCGACCAAGCACCGCGGGTTATTGCAAAAGGTGAAGGTGAGCTCGCGAAGAAAATAATCGAAACCGCACATGCGCACGGCGTCTTTATTCATGATGATCCGGAGTTGGTCGATTTATTGTGCCAATTGGACTTAGATGATTATGTACCGCAAATGCTCTGGGATATTGTTTCTGAGTTGTTAGTATGGGTACGAAATATCGAGAAAAATCAAACCTCCCCCGCAGAATAGCCGCAATAATCAACAAATTAGATCATAATCTATATGATTACGATATTATAAATCTTTTCTCTTTACGGTTGACCAACATTGTAATTCTTTGGTAAAAGTCACTCTGTAAGATCACGTCACTATCTAATTGTAGGAATGTTCACCAATGTCTCAGAGTAGAACCCTAGAAGAACTCCAAGATCTGAATCTGAGCTACTTGCTTTTAGTGCAAAAGTTGATCTTAGAAGATCGTGAGACCGCGATTTTCCGACTCAAAATTGAGGCTGATCTTGCTGATTTACTTGCTAATCTAACGCTTCGTGAGATGACATTGTTGGCTCGTCAGCAACAAAGCGTATTGCGCCCTCAGTTGGCTTCTGCTCAGCAATTGCGCGCTGTATTTGAGAATAAACGGGATACTGGTTTACAGGAAACCCATTTGGCAATGTTGATGGCAACGGCGTAGTAATGACAAGTCAATCTTCCACCAAACTTTTAGACGAATTGAACCAAGTCCAATTAGCTATCGAGCTAATCGAGCTGGGTGCTCGTTTACAAGTGCTTGAATCTGAAGTCGCGTTAAATCGTGGCCGTTTGGTCAGGTTGTATAAAGAAGTTGCCGGAAAATCCCCCCCCAAAGGTATGCTCCCATTCTCGACCGATTGGTTCTTAACGTGGATGCCGAATATTCATGCGTCATTCTTTTATACGATTTATGATCGCTTTCATAATCAGCAAGGATTAGAGCGCATGCAGGCCTTTATTAAGGCCTATCGAATGTATCAAGAACATCTTCGTGGCACCGGCAGTGATGAAGTCTTAGCGCTCACGCGTGCTTGGACGCTGGTACGTTTTTTTGAAAGTGATATGTTTCAACTCTCTACATGTACGAGTTGCAAGCTGAAATTTGTTAACCACGCCCATACTCCCGATAGTGATTATGTCTGTGGTGTTTGCCAACCGCCTTCGCGTGCGGGCAAACCACTTGTCAAAGATAGCGAAAAATCCGTAAAAGAAGCTCAAGTTTCTCGCTAACACGCCGATACAATCAGCATAGAAGACGTTTCATTACTTAAGGAAGACGCTCGTGCTGATACCGATAGGTTTTATCATCGTTATATTTTCGGTGTTTGGTGGTTTTGCAATGGCGGGAGGAAGTCTAGGTCCACTCTTTCAGCCTCTAGAACTGCTCATCATAGGTGGCGCCGGAGTTGGAGCGTTTGTCGCCGCAAATAATGGCAAAGCTATCAAAGCGACATTCAGAGCTTTTGGCCGTCTCAAACGCGTGTCAAAGTACAATAGCGAAACCTACCT
>DASSWH010000075.1:0-13042 GCA_035705175.1 Pseudidiomarina sp. | reverse complement strand
CGTCGCAGCGGGAACAAGGAGTAGGGAAGTGGCAGGATTGACGGGAATTATGCTGTTAATGGGTGCGTTACTGGTCATCAGTATCCTCGCCGCCGTCGTGTCATCGCGTCTTGGCGCGCCGCTGTTACTCACGTTCTTAGTCATCGGGATGCTCGCCGGCGAAGAGGGCATACTTGGTATTCAATTCCACAGCCCAGAAATTTCTTTCTTTATTGGCTCGTTGGCGCTCGTCATCATTCTGTTTGATGGCGGTATGCGAACCCAACGAGAACGATTCAGAGTAGCGCTGTGGCCAGCTATTAGCTTGGCGACAATAGGCGTAGCACTCACGTGCGCCATTACCGCTGCAGGCGTTGTCTGGCTGTTCAATCTCCCGTGGCCGACTGCACTCCTCATCGGAGCCATTTTGAGTTCGACCGATGCGGCAGCGGTCTTTGGAATTTTTCAGTCGGCAAACTTACGCATCAAACAACGTGTTGCATCCACCCTAGAAATTGAATCTGGTACGAACGATCCAATGGCTGTTATTTTGACGATGACACTGACCGCCGTGGTTGTGAATATCGAGTCATTTACGGTGAGTGCGATGGTGTTGGATATTTTTCAACAGCTGGTGCTTGGCCTACTTATTGGCTGGTTTGGCGGTCGCGTATTTATTTATATGGCTCGCAAGATTTCAGTTCAATTTACATTTTTCCCTTTGTTGGCTGCAGCATCTGCAGTCGTCATCTTTGCTCTGACGTCAAGTATCGGTGGTAGTGGCTTTTTAGCAGTCTATTTAATGGGATTCGTTATCGGTAATTCGCGGCTACCGCAACTTATGCATATTTTGCAGGTGCAAGATGGCTTGGCGTGGCTGAGTCAAATTATGATGTTTCTGATTCTTGGGTTACTGGTGACACCTTCCCATTTATTGGAGTCATGGCCGCTCTCTCTGACCGTAGCCGCTCTGATGATATTCGTGGCGCGACCGATAGCAGTATTGATCAGTTTATTGCCATTTGTTTTTCCATGGCGCGAGCAGCTCTTTATCAGTTGGGTGGGATTACGCGGTGCGGTCCCTATTATCTTGGCGTTGTATCCTTGGTTAAGCGGCGTGCCTGATCAAGAATTGTTTTTCGATATCGCCTTTATGGTCGTGCTGATTTCGCTTCTATTGCAAGGCTGGACCTTAGCGCCATTTGCGCGTCTACTCGGGCTCGAGGTGCCGGCAACGGCAGAACCTGATCGACGAATGCCACTCGAACTTGTGGGTAGTAAGGATCCGATGGAGCTGTGGGGGTATCAAGTAAGCGAGCGCTCACCCGCATGTGATCACTATTGGCACGAATTGCACTGGTCAGTTCCGGTTGAATTTGTGGGTATCATTCGCGAGGGGGAGTGGGTACTTCCCGAACGACGCCCGCAAGTATTAGAACATGATATGGTCTTGGTCGTTGCGAAGGTACAACATTTGGATGAAGTCAGTCGCGTTTTATCCGCTGGCGGCAGTGCAACTGAATTGCGCAGTAGTGACTTCTTTGGGGACTTCAGTCTCAAAGGATCGTTGACATTGGCCGATGTGGCAAGCTTTTATCCGACCGGAGAGCTTGATGAAAAAGTGAAACAGCTGAGTGTCAGTGACTACTTCAAGCAAAAGTTTCACCGTCGTGTCGTTGTTGGTGATCAACTTAGATTAGGACGAGTGCAATTAACGGTACGCGAGTTGCAAAGCTCAGGCGAAATTGACCAAGTGGGTGTGAAGTTATTGGAATCTCATCATTAATTGACCCAAAACTCTTGGCTGAACCGCAGCTCTTGAATCGTGCCCTGATCGTCTTCTATCGTAATAAAAAAGCGCAACATCTCGTTTGCGGTGAACTCGGTTTGGCTCAAGTAATACACAGCGTCACCCTCTATCACTTCCTGAAACTCTAATCGTGTTTGCATACTGAGTGGGTTCATCGTGTAGCCAGTGACCCGAACTCGTTGTGCTGGTTTACCCGATTCGGTCGCTGCGAGCACAGCGATATTCAACGTCGCCAGATAAGCATTGCGCTCTAAATTGTATTGCTGCGCCATTTCAGGACGCAATAATGTTGAATTAAATGCGTTGTAATGAACTTCCCAAGGGCCCAGCCGTTTACTTTGTTCAGCGATTGCTGAGGGGGATAACACGCCGAGTAAGAAAAGTCCGACTACCAACCATTTTAGCTTCATGCGTCTATACTCCGATCACAATACGAATAGCTTGAATAGCCACTATCAATACGAGTACCGAGAGATCAAGACCACCAATCGGGGGAATTATCCGGCGAATCGGTGCTAAAAACGGCTCAGTGAGCTGCTGTAGCAGAGCTATCATCGGGTTGTAGCCTTGCGCAAACCAACTCAGCAGTGCTCGTATCAAGACAATCCAGAACAGCAGGTCAAGAAATTGGCTTACCACTGACAGTGTGCCGACTATGAGTATATCGCCCCACATAAACGGGATTCCGATGACGGCACTTAAAACAACAAACTTACCGATACCAACCAACCAAGCCAGTAACAACGAAGCTAGGTCCCAGCGCCCGACCATCGGTAACACTAAACGTAACGGTTGGATAAGCGGATTCGTCACTTTTACAACAAATTGGCTCAATGGGTTGTAAAAATCAGCGCGTGCCACTTGCATCCAGATGCGCAACAGCACCACTATCAAAAACAAGTCGAATACGATTTCGACCAAAAAGCGCATAAGGTCCATGAAAAATTCCTGTGTTAGGCCTGTTCTTTAAAACAGCTTAGCCATTTCTTGATTTCGTGCAACGGCTGCTCGAACTGCTTGCTCTGAAACATCGTCAATATCAGCTGCTTGATACACCTCGATACCTTTAGCCGTGGAGCCACCTTTGCTGGTAACTTGTTTACGTAATTCTTCCAACTCAAGATCGCTGTCGATCGCCATAGCCGCAGCTCCCAGTGCGGTCTGTTGAACCATAGCTCGCGCTTTATCGTGGTCGAAGCCAAGTACCACCGCGGCCTTTTGCAAACTCGCCATAAATTCAAAAAAGTATGCCGGACCGCTGCCTGCGACTGCGCCGAGTATATCAAGTTCATCTTCGTTAGCGACCCACAGCGTTTGTCCAACGCCGTCAAAAGCATACTCAATAAAGCCTTTGTCCGCATCACTTACACGATCATCAGCAACCAAACCAGATACGCCTTCACCCACTAGCGATGGTGTGTTTGGCATGACCCGAATCATCTTAATTTGTTCATTGAGATATTGACGATACTTAGGGATTCGAATTCCTGCTGCAATCGAAACGATCAACTTCGACTGAAGATCCGGCACCCGTCGATTTAAATCGGCACACACGTCCGCCATGAGTTGCGGTTTAACAGCGAGAACAATCACGTCAGCTTGTTGCGCCACCTCGGCATTGTCGCTACTTACCTGCAATTGATGCCGTTCTTTCAACATCGCAAGTTTGCCGTCACTGGGGTTACTCACATAAATATGATCGGCTGGATAGCCGCTTTTCACCATGCCACCGACAATACTTTGGGTCATATTGCCTGCACCAATAAATGCAATTTTACGCGGGGTTGGTGTGCTCATTCAAAACTCCTGTTTGTTTAACGGGCGCGAGCACCGAAAATGGCTGTTCCAATACGAACCATCGTGGCACCATATTCAATAGCGAGATCAAGATCATCGCTCATGCCCATGGACAAAGTGTCTATGCTCGGATATTGGGTCTGTAAGTCCAAAAACAACCCTTGCATGGTTTCGAAGCTTTGCGCCCGAGTGTTTGGGCGAGCCCCAGCGGCAGGTATCGCCATCAAACCACGCAGTTTCAACGCTGGATACTCAGCGATAAAATTGGCCAATGCATTGACTTCATTCGGCGCTACACCTGACTTGGTATCTTCAGCATCGATATTGACTTGAATTAACACGTTTAACGGTGGTTTTTCCGCTGGTCGCTGTTGCGCTAGCCGGCGCGCGATCTTTTCGCGATCAACGCTATGCACCCAATCCATTGTCAGAGCAATAACATTTGTTTTATTGGACTGCAACGGACCGATAAAGTGCCAAACTAGCCCATCAAAGGGCTCTAATTCACCGACTTTATCGATTGCTTCTTGTACATAATTCTCACCGAAATGTCGCTGTCCTGCGGCATAAGCCTCAACAATAGCTGCCGCCGGTTTGGTTTTACTGACAGCAATCAGTGTAATGTCCGTGGCGTTTCGATTTGCTAGGTTTGCCGCTGCGGAAATTTGCCTACGGACTTCTTTTAATTGCTCAGCTATGCTATTCATCAGATTATCTTTTTCACTCACGGTTAGCGTAGAAGGTTCATCACTATGGATATCACAGAGTTACTCGGCTTTGCCGTTAAGCATAACTCATCCGATTTGCATTTATCGGCGGGCTCGTCCCCCATGATACGAGTTGATGGTGACGTTCGTAAAATCAATATTCCTGAACTCAATCACAAGCAAGTACAAGAGCTTGTGTATGACATTATGAATGATCGGCAACGAAAGGAATATGAAGAAAACTTTGAATGTGACTTTTCGTTTGAAGTTCCTGACCTTGCCCGATTTCGGGTCAATGTGTTCCAACAAAATCGAGGCGCTGGCGCTGTATTAAGAACGATTCCAAGCGAGGTGTTGACCCTGGAACAATTAGGCGCTCCGGAGATTTTTAAGACGATTTCCGACAATCCTCGCGGCCTCGTTTTGGTGACGGGCCCGACGGGCTCGGGTAAGTCAACCACCTTGGCGGCGATGGTCGATTATATTAACGAGAATAAGCATCATCATATTCTTACTATCGAAGATCCTATCGAGTTTGTGCATAAGAATAAACGTGCACTGATCAACCAACGTGAAGTGCATCGTGACACGCATAGTTTCAGTAATGCCTTGCGTTCCGCCTTGCGGGAAGACCCTGATGTGATACTAGTCGGTGAGATGCGTGACTTAGAAACCATCCGCTTAGCGATGACCGCTGCAGAAACGGGCCACTTAGTATTTGGAACCTTACACACCACGTCGGCGCCAAAAACGATTGACCGTATAGTGGATGTCTTCCCCGGTGACGAAAAGCCCATGGTGCGTTCGATGTTGTCAGAGTCACTCCGAGCTGTAATTTCGCAAACCTTACTGAAAAAAGTTGGCGGTGGACGAATCGCAGCTCACGAAATTATGATTGCGACCTCGGCGATCAAAAACCTCATTCGAGAAGATAAAGTCGCACAAATGTACTCGTCGATTCAAACAGGCGCTGCGCATGGTATGCAAACGTTAGATCAATGTTTGCAGAATCTCCTCAACCAAGGTGTCATCTCTCGAGTCGATGCAAGATCGAAAGCTAGCTCTAAAGATGCTTTTAACTAATCAGGAGGACCATGATGCTGGATAAACTGTTACAGGCCATGATTAATCGCGATGCCTCCGATCTCTTTATTTCGGCCGGATTGGCGCCGAGTGCAAAGATAAATGGCGAGCTGACTCCGCTGAGCGAACAAAAACTGAGTGAAGAAGCAGCGCTCGCATTGGTTAAACAGGCTTTAGGTGAGATGCACCTCGACGACTATATGACGCACAAAGAAGCCAATTTCGCGATTGCTCGGGATGGTATTGGCCGGTTTCGCGTCAGTGCGTTTTGGCAACGAGAAATGGCGGGTATGGTGATTCGACGAATCGTCACGGAGATTCCATCCGTGGAGGAATTGAAGTTGCCAGAAGCCTTAGTGAAGCTGATCATGTCAAAACGAGGATTAGTGTTGGTGGTCGGTGGCACAGGCACGGGTAAGTCGACCAGTTTAGCTGCACTCATCGGGCATCGAAATCAGAACTCGCGCGGACACATACTCACGATCGAGGATCCCGTCGAATTTGTTCATCAACATGGGCAATCAATGGTGACTCAGCGCGAGGTTGGCAGCGATACAGAGTCTTTTGATGCGGCGTTGAAAAGCTCTCTGCGTCAAGCACCGGACGTCATTATGGTTGGGGAAATTCGCTCACAAGAGGTCATGGAGTACGCGTTGACCTTTGCCGAAACGGGTCACCTATGTGTTGCGACTTTACACGCCAACAATGCCAACCAAGCCATCGAGCGTGTGATGCAGATGGTGCCCGAAGACAAAGTAAATAAATTGATGTTTGATTTGTCGTTGAACTTGCGTGGCATCGTGGCACAGCAGTTGGTTCCCACTGTTGAGGGGGGACGTGTGGCAGCCATTGAAATTTTGCTGAATACCCCGATTGTCGCTGACAAAATTGCCAAGCACGAAATGGGTGAAATCAAAGAGATCATGGGCAAGTCGCGCGAGCTCGGTATGCAAACCTTCGATCAGGCGCTATACGACTTGTATAAAGCAGGTAGAATCTCGTATGAGAATGCTTTGCGTCATGCTGATGCTCCGAATGATTTGCGTCTCAGAATAAAATTATCGGGCGACAAAAAGGCTGATGACGGTAATAGCCCGCTTGCTGGAGTCACAGTCGACTCAGATTAATTGGCGTTCGCTGTTCGATCCGTTACAATTGCGCGCCGACGAAATCAATCAGTAATCTTGAGGTACTATGCGCGTCTTAGGAATCGAAACGTCTTGTGATGAGACTGGAATCGCTATCTTCGATACCGAACGAGGCTTGCTCTCTCATTGTTTGTACTCTCAAGTTAAACTACATGCCGATTACGGTGGTGTTGTGCCAGAATTGGCATCACGTGATCATGTTCGTAAAACCTTACCGCTCATCGAGCAAGCGTTGGCTTCAGCTAAACTGACAGCGCGCGATCTGGATGGTGTCGCCTATACCATGGGCCCCGGACTGGTCGGCGCGCTATTGGTCGGTGCTTGTATCGGTCGAAGTTTGGCATACGGTTGGCAAGTTCCCGCCATTGGTGTTCACCATATGGAGGGACATTTATTGGCGCCCATGTTGGAAGAGCATCCGCCTGAATTCCCATTTATCGCTTTATTAGTTTCCGGTGGACATACGCAACTGGTACGGGTTGATGGTATTGGTCATTATCAGTTGTTAGGTGAATCGGTAGATGATGCTGCTGGCGAGGCTTTTGATAAAACCGCAAAACTGATGGGCTTGGAGTATCCAGGCGGGCCAAGATTGGCGGCGTTAGCCGAACGGGGGCGTGACAATCAATATCAATTTCCACGGCCAATGACGGATCGTCCTGGACTCGACTTTTCATTTAGCGGATTAAAAACCTTTGCTGCAAATACCATTGCAAGCGCCGACCACGATGACCAAACTCGAGCCGATATAGCTCGCGCGTTTCAAGATGCCGTCGTGGATACATTGGTGATTAAATGTCGGCGTGCATTGCAAGAGACAGGATTGAAAAGACTCGTTGTTGCGGGCGGGGTTAGTGCGAATAAGCACTTACGTGACCAATTGGGTCAGTTTACGCAAAGCATTGGTGGACAGGTTTATTTTCCACGCTCTGAGTTCTGTACCGATAACGGTGCCATGATTGCCTATGCGGGGGCTCAACGTCTCTTGGCAGGTGAGCACGTTGATACGGCTATTATTGCGCGGCCGCGGTGGCCAATGGACACGCTCAGTCCTCCTTCGATTTAGGGCGTTGAATACGGCCTTCTTGGCCGCTTCGTAGGCGCACAATATTGGATTGATGACGCCACATGATGAGTACGGAAATCATGATAATGGGAACTGTGTATTGTGGTTTGATCCAATAGGCATAAAAGGGTGCGAGTGCTACGGTGATAATAGCTGCGAGAGAAGATACACGGCTTACTTTGAAAACGAGTAACCAGGTGGCGATCAGCAACAGAGCCATCTCCCACGCTACCGGAAACATGGCGCCTAGAGCGGTTGCAACGGCTTTGCCACCGCGAAATTGAAAGTAAAGTGGAAAGATGTGGCCTAAGCAAGCCGAAACAGCAATGAGCCCAAGAAAAAAGGGCTCGATGCCAAGAAAGTAGGACACCCAAACGGGAACCATACCTTTCAACACGTCGCCAAACAATGTCAAAATAGCCGGTAGTTTACCGCCAATCCGATAGACATTGGTTGCTCCAGGGTTTTTGGAACCAGCAGTGCGTGGATCTGGCAAGCCAAATATTTTACAGACCAAAACGGCACTACTGATAGAACCGAATAAATAGGCTGAAACAATGGCGAGTATGATTAATGCGCCCATGAAAGTTTGTTTCCAACTTGCTTTCGTTTAGTATGCCAAGCCCATAGCATATGTCGAATACGTCTAAATTTCTATGAATACTGAGGTGATGTTATCCATGGATACCGTGCATATTGAAGGTTTAAAAGTTGATGCCATGATCGGTGTCTTCGAATGGGAGCATGAACAACCCCAACCATTGCTTATTGATGTGGTTATGGCTTGGGATCAAAAACTAGCGGCAAAGACAGATGATATTAAGCTTGCACTTGATTATGATGCGGTATCTCGAGCTATTACCGAGTTAGTGCAGAAACAGCCTCGCCAATTGATCGAAACCGTCGCAGAAGACATTGCAGCGATGATTAGAGAAACGTTTGCAGTTGCTTGGTTACGAGTCAAAGTTGCGAAGCCGACCGCGGTGAAGGAAGCGTTTCAAGTTGCCGTTCAAATTGAACGCGGGCGAAAGCTGGATTAGTTGTGCCAATAGTTGCATTAGGAATCGGTAGCAATAAACAACGTGAATACCACATTCGTGCTGGTATTGAGGGCTTGGTGCAAGCTTTTGGTAGCTCCACAACGCCAGTTTATTGTTCACGCGTGTTCGAAAGTGCAGCCATCGGGTTTTCTGGTCAGGCATTTTATAATCTGGTCGTGGCATTTGAATCCAAACAATCTTGCACGGCGATTCAATCCGTCTGTAAACGTCTTGAAAATGAGCATGGACATCGCAGTGATGCGCCACGTTTTAGTCCCCGCACACTGGATATTGATGTGTTGATATATGGGGCCTTAATTCAACAGGATCCGGTGCAAGTGCCGCGAGAGGAAATTTTGACGAACGCTTTTGTGTTGTGGCCACTGAGTGAAGTTTTACCGACATACCTTCATCCGGTTCAACAACTTAGTTTTACAGAGCTTTGGCAAAATTATCGTAGCGCTCAGCAATTACAACCGATAGAATTTGCATTCCCATTGATTCCACACTTATTGCAAGGGTCGGCACTGTGAGCATCGTCGAAGCCATTTGGTTAGCATTAATTCAAGGTATCACCGAGTTTCTCCCGATATCGAGTTCTGCACATTTAATTTTACCCTCGCAAATTTTAGGCTGGGCTGACCAAGGACTCGCATTTGATGTTGCTGTTCATGTCGGCACACTGCTGGCCGTCGTCATGTATTATCGTCAAGACGTTGGACAACTTGCAGTGGGTTGGGTTGGATCGTTCACTGGTCGGCATAGTGAGTTTAGTCGGTTAGCCTGGCTTATTGTGTTGGCAACTATCCCGGCTGGATTAGCTGGTTTGTTCGGAAGTAGTCTCGTTGAAAACTATGGTCGCTCGGCATTGATCATCGCAATCACGACGATCGTCTTCGGCCTGGTGCTTTGGTATGCGGATGTTCGAGCCAGCGAGAAGTCGGGAATCGAATCATTAACCGTGCGGCAAGCACTGTTGGTGGGGTTCGCTCAAGCTATTGCGCTTATTCCTGGAACGTCACGGTCGGGAATTACGATGACCGCTGGACTTTTGCTTGGCTTGAAGCGAACTGATGCCGCACGTTTTTCCTTTCTCTTGTCGATCCCGGTTATTGTCATGGCGGGTGGGTATCAAGCTGTGAAGCTGGTGCAACTTGGCGATGTGGTCAACTGGACCGTCATTACAGTTGGCGTTTTGATGTCGTTCGTTGCAGCCTTTACCTGCATTCATTTGTTCTTAAAAGTCATCGAACGAATGGGGATGTTGCCGTTTGTACTTTACCGTCTCGTCCTCGGGACATTCTTGTTGTGGTTTGTCTTTGGCTAAAACGCAGAACGGATAGCTGCGAGTCTGGCTGACTGAATGGCTGCCCCGATTTCTGGTCCCTGCAAGGTAGCAACCGCTTGTTCTCGTGCCAATGTATTCATATTTACATCACGCGCCGCGGCAAAGCATCGGATCAATGTGCTGCTTTGTTCCGTAGTCATACCTTGGGCGAGTAAAATGGGTACGAGCGCGTCAATACGCTCTGGTTGTCGCCATCCGTCCATTTTTCCGATCAAGGTTGCAATCGTTTCCGGTGACCAGTCGGACTGCCATAAAGCGTGCGTTTGAATTGCTGCTCGCGTCAATTGTTGGACTCGATTCGGTACTTTGAGTCGCTGACATAACGCTTGTCCGCAGGTTTCATTGAGTACCGAGAAAAGAGCCGCACAGCGAATGTGATCATCGTCACTGGACTCAGCACAGCGATTTAATCGATGTAATCCAACAACGATGACTGGTTCTAACTCGGCAAACCATGGTGATAACGCATCGACCTCTGCTAAAACAGAAAAGTAAATTGCTGGTGATCGACTTGCCAATGCCAACGAGGTCTCACGCCAGACTCGTTCCGGACTGATGGTCGCGAGCTCTCCACTGGTGGCGATTTGCGTCAGCAAGGCTCGCGTTTCATCGGCAATCTTAAAGTCGAGATGGTGAAAACGCGCTGCAAATCGCGCTACCCGAAGCACACGCAATGGGTCTTCTATAAAGGCTGGTGACACATGTCGGAGAACACGCTGCTTGAGGTCATCGCGACCGTGAAAAGGATCGATGAGTTCACCGGTCGCGGACTCTGCCATGGCATTGATGGTCAGGTCGCGACGTAACAAATCTTGCTCTAAAGTGACGGACGGATCGGCATTGACTGCAAATCCAGTATAGCCCGTGCCTTGTTTCCTCTCGGTTCGTGCGAGCGCATATTCAGCGTGTGTTTGTGGATGCAGAAACACAGGAAAATCTTTACCCACCTGCTGAAAGCCAGCCGCAAGCATAGCGGCCGGCGTTGCACCCACTACAACATAATCGCGATCAACGACCTGTAGCCCCAACAGGCGATCGCGTACGGCACCGCCAACCAGATACGTTTTCAATAGATTCTCCTCAAACTAGGTGTTGATGATCGCGAATCACTAGCGATGATGCAAGCGACTCGTTACACTGAGGCGTAACTGATTTCACAAGGACTCGTTTGTGGCTATGTATTTGAACTATTTTGGGCTTCATACCACACCTTTTTCCATTGCTCCTGACCCACAGTTTTTGTACATGAGCGAACGCCATCAAGAAGCTCTTGCGCATTTGACTTACGGTCTCCAAGGGAGTGGCGGCTTTATTCTATTGACCGGCGAAGTGGGTACCGGCAAAACAACGGTATCGAGAGCGTTACTGGAGCAGCTCGCAGACTCCACTCGCACCGCCTTTATTTTAAATCCCATGCTCAATGAGCATGAGTTGTTAGCGACGCTCTGCGATGAATTCGGAATTCGTTACGCCAAACGCTCCGTCACGGATAAGAAGTTAACCGATAAATTGAGCGCGTTTTTATTAGCAGCGCACGCCAATGGTGAGCAGTGCGTTGTCTTGATTGATGAAGCTCAACACCTACAGCCACAAGTGCTGGAGCAGTTGCGACTACTGACAAACCTCGAAACCAATCAAGAAAAGTTACTGCGAGTGATTTTAATTGGGCAGCCAGAACTCCAAGATCTGTTGCGACGCCGCGAGTTACGCCAATTGGCACAACGTATTACCGCGCGCTATCACCTCTTACCTTTGCAACTTGAAGATACGGAGCGTTATATCAATTATCGGTTGCAAGTTGCTGGTGCAACGCGGGGACTGTTTGATAGCAAAGCAATCAGTACCATTCATAAACTGAGCGAGGGAATTCCGCGGCGGCTGAACTTACTTTGTGATCGGGCATTGTTAGCAGCTTATAACGAGCAAGCACCGGTTGTTTCGGTGCGTCATGTGAAAGAGGCTGCACAAGAATTGGATGGACCGATGGCGAACGGTGAAAACTCGACTGGGTGGGGACCTGCAATTATTGTCGCGTTGTTGTTAGTTATTGTCCTCCTTGGAGCCTATTTATGGCGTGACCGATTAGCACCTGCACCGGGCAGCTTGCCGCCGACTGAACAACAACCTGTGTTGTCTGGAGAATCTGCATTACTGCGCGCTTGGCAACTTCCTCAGCCTCCCACGGGCGCTGCGTTATGCGACTGGGTCGCTGACTATCAATTAGGCTGTTTGCGCGGACAAATGCGCTTCGATCAGTTGCTACAGATCAATTATCCTGTATTGCTTGAATTAGATACCGGTGATTATCAATTTATTGGTTCAACCGAGACACAACCACAGAGCAATTGGACTGGACGTTTTGTCTTATTCTGGCAATTGCCACCCGGCTATTTCGCAGACGATGAATCGCTTTATCAACGTTGGTTGAAGAAAACTTTACTTGCGTTTCAAGTTGACCCATCGCTGCCGATAGACGAGCAGTTTCGCACCATACAAATTGACGCCGGTTTACCGGTTACAGGTGAGCTTGACGGTGCAACTTTGGCTTGGTTGACCGCGCATCGGCAAACGACCGGTCCACGTCTGCAGCCGCGCACCGTTGAGGATTAAAGCATGTCATCCGTATTGAAAGCACTGCGGCAACAATCATCATCCCATATCCCACCGCGTTCTGTGGGGCAACTCACGAGTGCTCCGGTACAACGCACGAGTCTACGACGTGTCGTCACGGGCAGCATAGTGCTCGCGTTAGCGGCGTGTGCGGGCGTGACTGGATGGTGGTTAGCTGGACCCGCGCCGGAAACCTCGACAGTTGCTGCGCCGGCTGCGAATACACCAGCTTATACACTGGGCTCGGCAACGGTTATTCGCGTGCCCAAACTAACCCCTGATCAACCTGTGGTTGACACTGGAACCAGAATAGAGCCACGCCGAGTTGAGCCGCAAGTTCCGGAGCAACCTGAGGCGGTTGACTTAGATACGGTTTCACCAGAATTGCTGAGCGCGTTTGAGGACGCAATTGCTGCGACCGGTAGTGATGAGGGTGAGGCCACGAGTGTTGTGC
>DASSWH010000074.1:0-4436 GCA_035705175.1 Pseudidiomarina sp. | reverse complement strand
AGTTATCCCCGCGACAATGCCTCCCCAATGTGCCATAAAAGCAATATCGGTAGTGCTAGGTAAATAGAGTGTGTCATAGGTACACTTCACCAACAGACCAATACCAATCGCTGTGCCACTCCAACGCCGTAAGAAAGTATCAGCAACTGCGCCCCAAGCGTAAAGGCCATAAAGCGCCCCAGAGAACCCAGCATAAACCTGAGTTTGCGGGTCCAACCAAAACATCGCCAAGGTACTGCTCAATAGGAGCACTGGCAGCCACAACCAATCACGCCAAGTGGGCAGATGCTCAATAAATAATAGCCACCACAACCACAGCCCGAGAATATTCAGCCATAGATGCGGTTGGTCATGATGCACGAGGGCGCCAGTGAGTATACGCCAGCTTTCCCCGGCGACAATCCACATGCGATGATAGACCAGAGCATCGAGTGATGTGGTCCACTGTCCCCAGTAATAGAGAACCAGCAAAACCAAGCTCACCACACTGATGGGGATCAGCGTTGCTGTGCTAAACGGCAGGTTTACCCACCACTGTCTCCACTTGATCATCGAACTATCCTACTCCCAGAAAAAACGCCGAGCTGAAGGATATCTTCAAGCTCGGCGCTGCAGCGGTCAACGCTTTTATAGTCGCGTCAATTAGTTCACAAAGTCGAGACCGGTTTGAATGTCGCCTTTGAGGCCGTCGAGCATCGCTGCTTTGGCTTTTTGCTCATAATCACTGAGCTCGCCATACGGCAGAATTTCGGCAATACCATGTGGCCCTAAACGCACTGGATGTGCGAAAAACAACGCATCAGCACCATCGGTTTCAACGTAAGTGCACTCGACCACGCTATCGTCACCTTGCAATGCTTTCACGAGCGACAAGCAGAAACGCGCAGCTGCTTGACCCATGGATAAAGTCGCAGAGCCGCCACCAGCTTTCGCTTCAACCACTTCGGTACCCGCATTTTGAATGCGCTTGGTTAACGCTTCGATTTGCTCATCACTGAAGCTTAAACCGGTTTGTGATAACAATGGCAGAATGGTGGTACCGCTGTGGCCACCAATAACTGGAACTGTGACTTCTGCAGGGTTCTTGCCATGAATTTCAGCGACAAAAGTTTCTGCACGGATAACATCGAGGGTGGTAACACCGAACAATTTATTTTTGTCGTAAACACCTTTCTTCTCGAGTACACGCTTCGCAATCGCAACCGTGGTATTGACTGGATTCGTAATAATACCGATGCAAGCTTTCGGGCAGTTGTCCGCAATCGCCTCAATCAAATTCGCAACAATACCCGCATTGATGTTGAATAAATCAGAGCGGTCCATACCTGGCTTTCGCGGCACACCAGCTGGGATCAACACGATGTCGCTGCCAACCAATGCACTGGCAAGATCGTCTTTGCCGTAACCTTTCACAGATACGGCAGTTGGGATGTGGCTGAGATCAACAGCAACGCCTGGAACGACTGGTGCGACGTCGTATAACGCTAACTCAGTACCAGCGGGTAATTGGGTTTTCAAAAGTAATGATAGTGCTTGGCCGATACCGCCGGCTGCACCTAAAACTGCAACTTTCATCTCAGACTCCATCCAGTAATGTGGGGAAATTTAGGCCGAAAATACTACTCCACAACCGTCGAAATTACAACCAAAGCCCACTGCTCTAGGCGTTCTTGTTGAATTCCGCTACACTGCTGTGCATCGTTTTCAAAATCGAATCATTGCGGAGCAAATGTGCGTTCAGATGAATTAATAGAAGCGTTTAAGGCACTCCTTAAACAAGAGCGTTATGGTTCGCAGACCGCTATCGTTGAGGCCCTAAAAGAGCGGGGATTCAGTAATATCAGTCAATCCAAGGTGTCGCGGCTGCTGAGTAAGTATGGTGCTGTTCGCACGCGCAACGCGCGGCAAGAAATGGTGTATTGCTTACCACCTGAACTCGGAATTCCATCGACCCGCGCGCCATTGACTCAACTTGTTTTAGATATTCAGCACAATGATGTCATGGTGATTATTCGGACCACGCCTGGAGCCGCGCAGCTCATAGCTCGATTGTTGGATTCGGTCGGTAAACAAGAAGGCGTGTTGGGCACTATTGCTGGGGACGACACCATTTTTATCGCGCCACTCAAAGTGTCGGAAATTGATTTCACGCTGCAGAAAGTAAAAGAGTTATTTGAAAACGCGTATTAGCGTTTGGGCTCTCCAAGCTGCTCCAAGAAATCAATAGATGGCGCAAAATAGGCGCCATTCGACACCGCTTCGATGTAATCAAGCAAGGGGTCATAGTCTCCGTCGCTGTCAGCGAGATAGCGTTGCTTCAACCACTGCACGACATGTTGTGCTTCACCACTAAAATACATGGCCAACAATCCTTGTTCACGCAAATCTCCCCACGGCATGTTTTGTCTGAGTAACAAAAACGGCTGATCATTGACATCAACCAACCGTGATTTTTGTGCGTGAGTAACCAAGCTCAATACCGCTTCGCTGATGCGCTCACCGGAAATTTTTTGGCGTCCCATTACATGTTCCTGCATGTCGATACTCAACTGCTCCCAGCGACGTAAGTCATGCCGAAACTTCTGCATAAATAGATAGGCCCCGCCTGCGAAGTGTTTATCGTCTTCAGCTTTGATAGTAGCGAACTGTCGGCGGCGCAGCCCATGTGGGTTGTCAGGTGATTCAATAAAGCCGGTCAGATCGCGACCATCCATAAAGCGGAAAGTTCGAATTTCATCGAGCAGTTCAACGTCATGCCCAAGCCACTCTAAAAAAGTACGAGCGGATTGAAAATTGACATCAAACCGGTCAGAGCGAATACCCAACAACAAATCGACGGATTCACGCGGAGCCTGCCTATCTGCATCGCGCAACTCAGGAAAGCCACCCAATTGCGCAGGTCTGTTTTGTGGATATACATGGTCCCAATAATCACTACCAATCGCGACAAACACGCTAAGCATCGATTCCGAGAAGCGATCATCCAACTCACTCGCTATACTCGGAATGCGCGCAAGCTTCCGACGGACCGCATCAACGTCATCCGTCATTACGTTCATTAATAATGTTAAGCCGTGTAAATTGGGCTCCGCGTACACGCCAACTTGGGGTCGTGCCATAGCTTCCTCAATAGCATGAAATTTCAACTTGCAGCGGTTAGTTTGTCACATACAATGACCGCAGTGAATTAGAATTCGAACAAAAAGAATAAGGTAGCATAACCAATGACTCGATTGACCACTACTTCAGTCGCTATCCTCGTGGCACTCGGTTTAACTGCATGTGCCACTGCACCGCAGTCAACCTCTAGCCAACCAGAGCAGACGTCACCAGTTGCAGCGGTAACTGCCGACCAGGCATTTACATCGCTTGCCGACCAAATTTGGGAGCAAATGCAAGCTCAAGGTCGAGCGACTGGCAGTGACAGTCTGCCCGATATGTCGCCTGAGGCCGTAGCGAGTCGAGCTGCCGCTCAAGAGACTTGGTTGGCGCAGCTTCATCAGGTCGATGTGGAGCAGTTATCGCGAGCGAATCAAATTAACTGGCGCATGCTGACCTACCGTTTGCAAAATAACGTTGATGGATTCCGCTTTAAAGAGCATTACCAACCGCTCAATGCAGAAGGCGGATTTCACAGCAATCTGGGCTTTATGGTTCGCAATAGTTCGTTGCGCTCAGTTGAAGATTATCAGAATTATTTATCACGGCTAGCTTCGATTCCGCGATATATGGAACAACAAACCGCTTGGCAACGCCTTGGATTGGCAGAGGGCTATACACAGCCGAAGGCCTCGATGGTTGGCTTTGAAGATAGTATTACGGCTTTCATAGCGCAGCGCCCTGAAGAGAGCTTGTTCTACGATCCATTCCAAGAGCGTCCAAACTTTATCACTGAAACTCAATGGTCGGAACTACAAGCAAAAGCACGTCAGATCATCGATCAGCAAGTGATTCCAGCTTACCAGAACTACTTTAACTTTATGGTGATGGAGTACTTACCCAATAGCCGTGACAGTATCGGTGCCTCAGAGTTACCAAATGGTCGTGCGTATTATCAAAACCGCATTCGCCACTTTACAACGTTAGATTTGAGCCCAGAGGTTATTCACGAGCGCGGACTCGCGGAAGTAAAACGTATTCGAGCAGAAATGGATAAAGTCATCGCCGATACCGGATTCGATGGCAGCTTTGCTGAGTTTGTCGAGTTTTTACGCACCGACCCACAGTTCTATCCGGAAACAGCCGAAGAATTGTTGAAAGAAGCAGCGTTCATCGCAAAAAAAGCGGATGGCGTGTTACCGCAGTTCTTTATTACGCTGCCTCGACAGCCGTATGGCATTGCTCCAGTACCAGCTGAGATTGCACCTAAGTACACCACCGGTCGTTATGCCGGTACCAGCCGTGATGATCGTGCGAGCTTCTATTGGGTCAATACC
>DASSWH010000073.1:0-8760 GCA_035705175.1 Pseudidiomarina sp. | reverse complement strand
AGCAAGCTGAGCCCGAAAACCACTGGTCGACTCATTGGCGAGGTTATTGGTCACCACCGCCTGTTCGTCCAACGTTTGCCGCGCACCATTCATGGCTGTGTATAACATGGCATCCATGAGCTGTTCCTCTTAACGTTTACTGGTTAACGATTAACGTAACTGCATGGTGGTCTGCAGGGCTTCATCCTGAGACTTGATGCTTTGTGCGTTCGCTTGGTAGTTCCGTTGCGCAATGATCATGGCAACCAGTTCTTGCGTCAGATCAACGTTCGACGCCTCCACTGCACCGGCCATAATGCTACCGAACTGACCTTGTCCCGGAACCGATACAATCGGCTGTCCTGATTCAGTAGTTTCGCGCCAACCGTTGTCACCGGCAGGCTGCAAACCTTCTAAACTCTGGAAGTTTGCCAATGCAATAGTGCCCAGTACTCGCTCTTGTTCGTTCGAGTAGGTTCCAACAATCTCGCCCAGTTCATTAATGTTGACCTGCATGAGCGTTCCCGAGACATAACCATCTTGGAAAATTTCAGCAAGTTCGAATTCGTTGGCGAACTGGGTCGAACCTTCGAGCTCCATACTTACAGTCATTGGGTCTGAACCGTTCGGTGGCGCAAAAGTAAATGCATCAAGACCAGTGGCTGTATCCAACAAGCCATTTCCATCAAAGGTCAGCTGGCCAATTTCAGGTGCAACTTCATTATCGCGAACGAGGCGCACTTCCCAGGTATTGATTGCGGTTTTGGTAAAGTACATCTGACTTTGATGCGGCGTGCCTAACGAGTCATATAGCGTGACACTGTTGGTGTAGGAATATGAGTTTGCATTTGCCGGATTAAATGGAATCGTGCCGCGGTTCACAATGGCCGAACGCGTATCCATATTAAACGTAGCTTGAATAGAGTTTGTTGCGTATGCCGGCAAGCCAACAGATGGAATCTGCATCACTTGCGGCTGACCACCGAAATCGATACCGGCTGGGTAACCTGTCAAACGCGCCCCTGAAGCATTGGTCAAATAACCACTACGATCCATAGTCAACTGACCATTGCGCGAATAAATGATTTCTCCTGCAGCTTCAAAACGGAAGAAGCCTTTTCCAGACACCGCCAAATCGAGACCTCGGTCGGTCGTTTCAATATTACCGTCGCTGAAGTCTTGAACGACACCCGCAAGACGCGTACCCAAACCAACTTCCGCATTCGCATAGATGTCGGCAAATTGTGCGCGTGAGCTTTTAAAGCCAACAATTTGTGAGTTGGCTACGTTGTTACTAATAACATCAAGGTTAATGGCCGCAGCGCGTAAACCTGAGAGTGCTTGTGAAAAACCCATAATGAGCTCCTTAAATAATTTGACGAATATCTTCGAGTCGGACTGGATCGAGAATACCGCCGAGATCAAGCCGTGGACCGTCTTTGTAGTTACTGACTGCCAGTACTTGAGCGTAATTCAGTTGCTCAACACTGACTGACTTACCGTCATTGACGGCTTCAACACTAAATCGATATGAACCTGGAGGAGCGGCAGTACCGTCATCCATCAAGCCATCCCAGGTATATGAATGCGAGCCACTATTGGCAGCACCTAAATCGAACGTACGCACAAGCATGCCGCTCTCGTTGTAGACTTTGGCTGTCATTTCGCCAACTGGCGATTGCAGCTCGAGGCCAAAAGGTGTGGTATCACCCGCTTCACCTACTAGCAAACGGTCACCTGGCACCAAGACCGCTTTGCCAATCAAACCGGCAGCTTGGAGTGAGCGTTGTGCATCAATTTGGCCATTGATGTTCTGCATGGTGTCATTGAGCGACTCAATACCACTCACCGTATTAATCTGAGCTAACTGAGCAGTCATTTCGTTGTTTTCCATCGGGTTCAATGGATCTTGGTTATTCAATTGAGCAACCAACAACGTCATAAAGTTATTGCGCATCTCTTCGCCATTCGAAGCGACCTGTCCACCACCGCGGTTGGCCTGAGTCACAACACTGGCGTCAATAGTATTGCCAAACATGTTTTACTCCTTAACTGCGGCCGATAGAGAGGGTGCGCATCAGCAATTCTTTGCTGGTATTGAGCACTTCTACGTTGGCCTGATAAGACCGTGCTGCTGAAATCATATTCACCATTTCAGCAACAGGGTCGACATTCGGTAAGGTCACATAACCTTGATCATCAGCCAGCGGGTGTCCTGGTTGGTATTCGCGGCGCGCTGGCGCTTCCGACTCAACCACTTGCTGAACCTGCACACCGCCTACCCCTTGGTTCTGCAGTTGCTGTTCGAAAATCACCTGCTTTGCTTTATAAGGCTCACCATTTGGTCCCGCGACACTGTTCGCGTTTGCCATATTGCTAGCCGACACGTTCATACGCTGTGATTGCGCGGTCAGTGCTGAGCCAGCAATATCGAGAATGGAAAAATTAGTCGCCATGATGCGCTCCGTTATTGTTCAGGTTGCATGGCTTTACGTAAGCCACTGATGCGATCATCAAGGAACTGAATATCGGCTTGATAGCGCAGTGAGTTGTCGAGGAATTGAGTGCGTTCGATATCCATATCGACGGTATTCCCATCTAATCGCGATTGCGTGGGCGTACGATACTGAAGCTGCGCAGTGACGCTATTAGTTGCGCCGAGTTGCAAATGACCAGCATGCGTTTTGGTGGGCTGCGTCGCACCACTCAACGACGAAGTCGCACGTTGAAGCTCAGCACTAAAATTAATGTCGCGCGCTTTAAAGTTGGGGGTATCGGCATTGGCAATATTATTCGCGATCACCTCTTGTCGCTGTTGCCGAAGCGATAGCGCTTGTTGGTGAAACTGCAATGACTGACTCAGTTTATCGATCATGCTGGTATCCTCGATCCTCGCGATCCTCATTTCGATCGCTTTTTTCTCACGGTCTAGACTAGACCCGCTGCTGGCAAGGCAAAGGCACAAAAAAGCGCCTTTTTTACCCTTAATTCTGCAATTAGAGAAAAATCGAGGTCGGTATACTGGCATTTCACTGTTGTATGGGTAGAGATCCGTGATCATTGGGTTAAGGCAAATACTACTGACTGCTCTGAGCTTGCACAGCCTAACGCTGTTTGCGAGCACACAGCCGGTGCCAGCTGTATCTAGTATGCCGCAGTGGGAGCGCCAGTTGCGCGCTGAACTGGCCATGCCATTACAAACACTGGCTGACGATTACGATCTGGTGTTGAGTTGGTCCGCAACACGCAAAGAACAGCTCAAGGGCTGTCAAGTAGAGAGTATTACCATTCCCGAACCTGCACAGTTGCGTCGAGGGCGTGCACTGGTGCCAGTAATCTGCAAGGACTCACCACGTCCACATTATGTGCCGATTACTATCTCTTTGTTGGGAACCTATTATGTTCTGGCGGATTCGCTATCGGCAGGAACACTCATTACAGCCGCCCATCTGCGAGCAGAGCAAGGGGATTTGACGCGGTTACCGTATCAAGCGTTGCGAGACCCTGCAGACATTATTGGCCAACAAACGCGCCGCTCTTTGGTTGCAGATACTGTTATCCAACAGAGCTTTTTACAAGCGCCGATTGTGATTGAACGTGGGCAAACTGTGACGGTTACGGTGTCTGGCGCTGGCTTTGTACTTCGTCAAGTGGGTACAGCGCTCGATGCAGGTGGCGTAAATGAAATTATTCGCGTCCGTTTAGAAAACAAGAACTTACTATCGGTCAAGGTCACCGGTCCCGGACAAGCAGAGCCGGCATCATGACACGTCCGACAGAGAACTATGAATTTTTTGCACATTCGGTTAAAGTTTGGCGGTGTACTGCCGATAACTCAGGTAGACATAAATGAGTGAGGTATTTCCTGTGAAAGTGAATGGATTTCAGCCGCTGCCCGGTACCAACCAAACGGAATCGAACCGTTCGGCGAAAACGGGTGCGCCATCAACTGAATCTAGCCAAACAGCTAGTTCAGCAGATGTCGTCACTCATTTTAGTCAACTTCCGCAAGATCAGAGCCAAGATATCGATACGGCTAAAGTCGATTCCATTCGACAAGCTATTCGTGACGGTCAACTGACTATGCGCGCTGACCAAATCGCCGAATCTTTGTTGCAAAGTTTAACTGAATCATCCAGCAACTCTGATTAGGATTTATGGGACTACAGACGCATTTAGACGCACAAATAACTCGCCTGACTAATTTGCAAGAATTGCTTGAGCAAGAGCAAACGATGTTGAGTGCCGGTACTATTGATGGTGCTGAGCTTGAGCGTATTGCACTTGCCAAGACCGCGCTACAACAAGAAATAGAAACTGCAGAACAGCAACGTCGCACCGCGCAACACAAACTTGGATTTGCTGCTGATAGCAAAGGTGCGCGCAAAGCTGCTCAACAAGCAGGCTGTATCGATACGTGGGAAACCTTACTGCAAGCTGCGGAGCGTGTGGCGAAAATGAACCAGCTGAATGGCGAGCTCATTCAGCATCGGTTACATCACAATCAGCACATGCTCAACATTCTGCGCGATGCCAGCGGTGGCGGCCAACTGTATGGCTCCGATGGCAATCAACCCACTCGCCCGCAGCGCATTAATTCCAAAGCTTAATTCTGATAAATACCATCGAGGAGCGCGGCTAAACGCTGCGCGCCCATTTGCATCCGTTGCTCTAGAATGGGTCCATATTGAGCGGTGTAATTTTCACCTAAACGTTGTTGCGGTGCATAGTCAGAATAGATTCGACGAGTGATAGCGGCCGACTCATTGGCCCAGCTCAGCACTAAATCATCGCTGTATTGCAGTGGAGCTAGCGGCTGTAGGCCTTGACCTAAACGATTCGCTTTTGCCTGCGGTGGTTCGCCATCGCGCCGCAATAACATGCCGGTATCCCACAACCAGTGCAAATTACGTTCTTCGTCGAAGTAATATAAATGGGCTCGGTTACCGCCTAAGTCATCCGCAAAACTGACATGCATGGGTTGATGTAAATCACCGACAAAATGCGCCAAAAAGGCTAACGCGACCCAACTTTCTGGGTTGTTCTTTAAGACGCTGTAATGATGCTGAATAGCCGATAAAACACAGCCCTCTGGCGGACATGCATCAGCTTTCACTTGTGCTTGATTACGAGCGAAATTGACGTAATGGTGAGGTTTTGCCCAGTCCCACTTATCATTGCTTTTAATATCGTCAGCCCAACTACAAATGGCCCCGAAAGAGTCATAATCTGGATGTTCAGCGACCATAGCATCGAGTCGTTGACGCGTTGCCGGCGACACTAACTCATAGGTCATCTGACAAAACACGGCATGCCCAACACCACCGTAACTCTGTGCGGCAGGACTGAATGCAAGCACACTCAGTAGAATCAAAATCAGTCGCATGAATACTCCTTATGACAGTGAGCAGTTAATGGTGAAAAGTGAACAGAAATGCCTGAATCACAACCAACCTATTGTTTTGTGTTCACTGTTATCTATTTACTTTTCACTAGTTAGAGCGATTAACTTGGCGTTTGGTGAATCTTCTAGGATGTAGAGTCGCCCATCACTGCCGCTCGCCACAGCGCGGTAGCGCGTTTCGCGTTCCAATAAGAAGTCTTTTGGCTGTTGCCATTTACCATCAACAAACTGAAAGCGTTGCAGCCGTTGGCCCGCCAAGTGCGCCACCCATAAATCACCGTTGTGCAGGGCTAGACCTGCAGGCGCTAATGATGGCGTCCATTGTAATAGCGGTTGAACGGTCCCAGGCAATTTTTGCAAGGGACTTACATAAGCACCCGTGTAATCAATGCCATAAGTGACCAACGGCCAGCCGTAGTTTTTGCCCGCCTCAATTTTGTTGAGTTCATCGCCACCACGAGGGCCATGTTCATGCTGCCATATCGCATCTCGCTCGGCGTCATACACAATGCCTTGCACATTCCGATGTCCGTAACTGTAGGTCAACGGTGCTTCTTTATGCTTAAAGGGATTATCTTCAGGTACGCTGCCATCGCCACGCATGCGCACAATTTTACCTAAATAACTATCCAGATTTTGGGCTTGCTCACGGTAGTCAAAGCCGTCACCAAGAGTGAGTAATAATGTGGAGTCTGGCAGCCATGTCATGCGTCCACCGTAATGAGCGGCGCCCTCTTTATAGGTTCCGCTGAATATCAATTCCAGATCGTTCAGTTGAGTCATTTCTGGATCCAACGTTCCCGCACTCACACACGTCGTGTTGCGTGATGCTGAACCGCAGGCATAACTCAAATAGACCTTTCGGCTCTGCTCAAAGTCTGGCGCCAGCACGACCTCGAACAGACCGGCCTGAGCTTGCACAAATAAATCTGGTAGCTTTAACGCGACGGGTTGTGTCGCATTGGTGGTCGCGTCGATATGCAGTAATCGTCCGCCGCGCTCAGTTACGAGCCAACTCTGATCGGGAAGCTGCGCTAATCCCCATGGCTGCTTCAAGTTCTCAGCAATAACTGACAAGCTAATTTCCTCGTCAGCGACCGCCACTCCAGCATAAAACAGTAGACTCAATACACCAAAGGACAATGTCTTCATGCTGTGACTCCTTCACTGCCATTGCTCGAATGACTGCTTATGTTGCTAATTCTGGCGAACACATACCCAGCAAAAGCTCCGCATGCCACCATACTCATCAAACCTGGAATCGTTCTATTCACCGCAATAAGAGTTGGCATGGGTAGCAGCGCATCGACAATCAAAAAAGCCACCCACAAACCAGCCGCTCCGCCGACTACAAACCAAATAGGTTCAGCTGTTGGCCGACGACGGTCGATAAAATAAGCTATAGGTAGAGAAAAAAGCAGCGAAGTTCCGAGAATAATCGCGAATGTCGGCGAAAAATTGATAATATCGTGGAAAGTGGCCTCTTTGCGAAGCGCCCAGTCAATTTCGACCGACCAATCTTGCAGTGCCGCAATATTAAATTGAGTTTGGATAATTGCAGCGGTGATGCTGGCAACCACCAGAGCAACCAGAAAGGCTATCGCAATTCGTATCATACTGCCGACTCCGAGTTCGAATGAAAAATGGGACGCTCACAAACAACGTCCCATGTGTCAGCCTAAAATGACACTTCGAGCCAGTCATCCTCGGCTTGGAAAGTAAGACTTTGCAGCGGTCCACGCCCTTCAATATTAACCAGATTTTGCTGTGACGCCCAGATATCTTGCAGTGCTTGGTGTTTTAACTTGAGACCTGCCAGCGACTTCGGCATAGCAACCTCTTGATAAACCCAGATATTGGCACCGTCAATTTGTTGGCCAACCGGTACCAAAGCTAAGCGCTCGCCCGTAAGAGTCGCCAGTTGGAAACGCTCCATCACATAACCCGCAAATTGCGCTCGTGTCTTAGCATTGTCATGAATATCAGCGCGTTTACTGTCAAACAACATGGCCACCGCGTGCTCTGCATCATGTAAATTAAAGCGATGCATTACCTCAATATTGCCGGTTCGCTCGTTAAACAATACGGTTGTCACTGCCGTTTTAAGTTGATGGGCAGTTGCGCTGCCCATCAGCACTACAGCGAGCGTTGTCGCAATCAAATACTTCATTGATTGTCGTTCTCTATTTCATCTTTGCTGTCATCATCAGCAGTCTTGAGCTTAGACTTCGACTCTTGCATTAAGTCACGACGAATATGATCATCTGGCCGATCGCGTTTATAAGCTTCAATGCGTGATGGGATAATACGGCGCGGATAGTAATTATTTGCAATATCTACATCAGCCGTTTCCCATTGTGGATCCACAGCAAAATCAGTCACTTCTTTGTCGGTCACAATCAGTTTACTGACATTCTTCGCGTTCCGACGCCAAATCTCAGCAGGAATGTTCATGGAATCTTTGCTGCCATCGGCATAAGTCCATTCCAGCAGGATAGGCATTACCAGTCCGCCTAAATTACTGAAATCCAGAACATAATAGTTTTTATCTTCGCTTACTGCTCGGTCAAATACGCGACGTTCCCACGGCTCAAGTTTCTCCAAGAAACTCTGATACGCATTTCGCTGCTTATTGGTCACTGTAAACTCGTCGTTCTCATCGTAAAAATCAGTCACATCTGGATTAAGCTCAACCCAAGTCTTCCGCCCCTCGGCTTGATTACGTTCTACGAACAACGAAGTCGGCTTGTTTGCTTCTTCTTGGCGACGGCGCTCCCAATCGATATCCGGATCTTTCGTATCCATCCGTAATTTGTAGACTCGGTCCAAACTGATATCGACATGGTCTGTTGAATAGAACCAGCCACGCCAGAACCAATCTAAGTCCACACCTGAAGCTTCTTCCATGGTCCGGAAGAAATCCGCTGGTGTAGGTCGTTTGAACATCCACCGGCGAGCGTATTCTTTAAATGCGTAATCGAATAGCTCACGGCCCATAATCACTTCACGTAAAAGATTCAACGCAACTGCGGGCTTGGTGTAGGCGTTGGGGCCCAAATTTAGAACGCTATCTGACTGCGTCATGATGGGGACTTGGTTAGTCGACTTCATATAATCAATGATGCCACGTGCTTCAACGCCCCAAGGAATATCCGGATCCCATTCACGCCCAGCAACCGCGTCTAAATAGCTGTTTAAACCTTCGTCCATCCAGGTCCATTGCCGCTCGTCGGAATTCACAATCATTGGAAAATAGATGTGTCCAATTTCATGAATAACTACACCGATCAAAAAGCGCTTTTCTGCCAACGAATAGGTGCGACTACCGTCATCTTGAAGTTCCGTGCGCGGGCCATTAAAGGTGATCATCGGGTATT
>DASSWH010000072.1:0-5093 GCA_035705175.1 Pseudidiomarina sp. | reverse complement strand
CAGGCAGTAGTGGGTGGTTCGTTTGGTGGCGTTGTTGCGTTCGAGTTAGTGCGCCGAAATGTGCTCACAATTGCTACATTGGTAGTTATCGGCGCAGCACATCGACCCACCGCTCAAGCGCTTATGCTACGTGCATTGCAGCGCGAATATATTGCATTAGGCGATCAAGCCGGTGATTCGACTCGCGGTGTTGAGCTAGCGCGAGCTCTGGCTATGCTGAGTTACCGCAGCGCTGAGGGTATGGATACCTATCATCCGCATGGTGATACTGCGGTCGATTATATTCTGTCGAGGTCGGCACAAACGGTTGCGCGAGCACCAGAGCGTGCTCGGAATTTCTTTGTTGCATTTGGACCTGCGCTTGATGACTATCGAATTTCACCAACCGAAATTAAAGTGCCAACATTGCTCATTGGCTTCGACAGCGACCAACTCGTATCGCCGCAAGTCTTAACTGAATGCGCGAAGCATCTTCCGCAGTGCGCTGGCTTGCATATCTATCCGTCGACCTATGGTCATGACGGCTTCATTAAGAATACCGACAGCTATGCAGACGTATGTCGATCGTTTCTGGAGCAACGATGAGTCTGCAGTCCACGGCCATTTTAGTAGTTGGTGTCGGCACTATCGGGCAAGCTTGGCTGCGTCGCTATGCGCACACCATCCCGATGAATCTGCAGGCCTCCGTGCGTGGGCTCTATCGTTCTAATCGCTATGCAGTGTTGGCTGAGACTGCTGAGTTCGACCGTGTTGAATGGCAATCAACGCGCACAGTTTTAGCGCGAATTCACAATGATATTCGATCGCTTAAATCACAACATCAGCACGTTGTGGTCTTGGATCTCACGGCAACGGATGAGGTTGGGCGTCGTTATGTGGATTGGTTCAAGAGCGGGGCGCACATCGTCAGTGCGAATAAGTACGCGGGCGCGAGTGCACTGAGCGAGTACATTCATTTGCGTCAGGTTGTACGCCAATATCAGCGGTATTGGCGATACAACACGACTGTTGGGGCAGGTTTACCCATTCAGTCTGCAATCCGAGAACGACTTGACTCAGCGGATCCCATTATCGAAATTGAGGGCAACTTTTCTGGATCGTTGTCATGGATTTTTCAGCATTATCGTCCACAAGAGGGTCCACAAAATCAGCTATCTGATTGGCTGCTCGCCGCTGCTGAAAATGGACTTACAGAGCCTGATCCTCGCAGTGACCTCAATGGGTTAGATGTTGCTCGAAAGCTGTTAATTCTGGCACGTGAGGCCGGCTGGTCATTGGATTTATCAGACATACAAGTACAGAGTTTAGTGCCACCCGCACTTACCGGCGGCTCAGCCGATACTTTCTGGCAGCGGCTACCTGAGTTCGACGTAACATTCGAACAGTGGCGCCTCAAACATGATCCCCAAGCACAACAATTCTGCTATATCGGTCGTGTAAGTTTGGATGCACAAGGACTGCCGCAAGCGAGCGCGACTTTACAAGCTATTGATCCTTACTCGCCTTATGCCAATTTACCGCCGGGCAATGCAAATTTCTCAATTCGAAGTCATTTGTACGATACCAACCCACTCTTGATTCAAGGGCCAGGAGCTGGGCCTGAAGTGACTGCGGCAGGTATTCATACCGATCTACTCGACATTCTCCACCGACTTTAAAAAAACGACTTGCACCCGACCTCAATTTGATTATTATAGACGTCTAAACGTATAAACATCTAATTGGGAATAGTTATGAGTTTGACCTATCGTCCTGCAACCTTGGCAATCCATCACGGCTATACCACTGATCCGGTGACGAAAGCGGTTGCTACTCCTATTTATCAAAGTGTTGCCTTTGAGTTTGATAATGCGCAGCACGGTGCTGACCTGTTTGATCTAGCAGTGCCTGGAAACATTTATAGTCGTATTATGAATCCAACGAATGATGTGTTGGAACAGCGCGTCGCAGCACTGGAAGGTGGAATAGCTGGACTTGCTGTAGCGTCTGGAATGGCCGCTATTCAATACGCATTGATTACGCTGGCTAAACAAGGCGATAACATTGTTACCACCCCGCAAATTTATGGCGGCACCTACACATTGTTCGCGCATATGCTGCCCTCATTCGGTATTGAAGTGCGGTTTGCTGAATCCGATAACCCAGAAGATTTGGCTGCGTTGATTGATGCCAATACCAAAGCTTTATTCTGTGAAAGTATTGGGAATCCAGCAGGGATAGTGGCAGATATACCTGGGCTCGCCCAAGTTGCAGAGCAAGCGGGTATTCCGCTCGTTGTCGATAATACCGTCGCAACCCCAATTTTATGCAAGCCGATAGAGCTCGGCGCGCATATCGTGGTGCATTCACTGACCAAATACATTGGCGGTCATGGCACCAGCGTCGGCGGCATAGTTGTCGATGGTGGTACCTTTGATTGGGTCAAACACTCCGATAAATTTCCGCAATTCAATGAGCCAGAACCTGCCTATCATGGTGTCGTGTATAACGTGGCTTTTGAGGCCGCGGCGTTCATCGCACGAGTCCGCACTGTTGCGTTACGGAATACCGGTGCGGCTCTATCGCCATTCAATGCCTTCTTGATTCTCCAAGGACTTGAGACACTCGAGCTGCGCATTGAACGACACTGTCATAACGCGGCTAAAGTAGTCGCGTATTTGCGCGAACATCCGGCAGTCGAGTGGGTCAGCTATGCCGGCTCTCCCGAGCACAGTCACTATGCTCTCGCACAAAAGTACATTCGCGGCGGCTTACCAGCATCACTACTGACCTTTGGCTTAAAAGGTGGCTATGAGGCGGGCGTGAAGTTTTACGACAAGCTTGAATTATTTAAGCGACTAGTCAACATCGGTGACGCTAAATCACTCGCTTGCCATCCCGCATCAACCACCCATCGTCAGCTCTCAGCAGACGAGCAACTCAAAGTTGGTGTGCGTCCCGAAGCCATCCGTTTGTGTGTGGGCATCGAGCACATTGACGACATCATCGCCGATCTCGAACAAGCACTAGTCTGATTCACAGTTATCCAGTACCATGCACTATTCCAGTCAAACACAATAAATTAACGGAATAGTGCATGGATTTTAACCATCTGCGAACGTCCTTCCTGCTTATCGCTATCACTCTCATCTCAGGCTGTGCGACCTATGTAGAGCGATCACTGTTGCAACGAATTCCGCCCTCTGAAATTGGTGGAGTTACTCCAGACACGCTGCTGGAGGAAGGTATCGAAACGCGGGAGTTTTGTTTGTCTGTTCGCACCGAGTGCACGAACTACTTATTTGCAGCAGCAAGTGGAAGCGCTGAGAAAAATGAAATCGCATTAAAGTTTACCGTGACGTTTACTAATGGCACCAAAGTGTATGAGTTAGATCTGAATCGAGAACAAGTTCCCTATACCGAACGAGGAACTGTGGTTCTGGCTCATGGCTATGGCGCGGATAAACAAATGTGGAAGATGATGATCAATTATCTGACCTTCCTCGGATTCAATGTTATCGCGCCAGACCTACAAGGACATGGAGAATCAACCATAGATCAGCCAAGTTTTGGTTATCATGATGCAGAAGTATTCTCCGCATTGATTGACTCTCTCTCCGCTAAAGACGTGCCTCGTCCATTAATCGCAGCTGGTGTTTCAATGGGAGGCGTCACCGTCAGTCGATTAGCCACCATACGCGATGATGTTGCAGGATTACTGTTGTATGCTCCGATGGCTGAATTTGACGAGGCGACCATCGGTTTTATTCAGATGTTTATGCCGAAAGTGAGTCGGGTTTTGCCTGAATCATCGGTTCGTACTGCCGTACAAGACGCTTTGACTGCGCGCAGCGTTCCTGCGGGAGGCGCGAGTGTTGTGACTTATTTGGACGAGATCGAAGTACCAACATTAATTATCGTTAGTGATAAAGATCCCATCGCTCCTATTGATGTCTATGAACCGATTGCAGAACGTAACTCGAACATTCAACTCCAGCAATTGTTGAAACGGCACCATATTGAAATAACGGCGATTGACAAATCTTCTCATCAAATCGTGTGGCCATGGCTTGAACAGTTTGGCCACAGAAAGACCTTTGATGAAGATGCTTCTTCGTAGATTGAAAAAATGTAACTGGTATCAACAATGACTCGTGCTTCTTTTCTTTGGATAGTCTTATTGGCAATTGTGTCTAGCTTGAGTGGGTGCGCGACTATTGTTGAGCGGAATATGCTTAAACGTGTACCGCCGGCGGATATTTTCGAACTAGAGCCGAAATTCTACGAGCAAATGAATATCAAACAGCGTACTTTTTGTTTGCCGCATCTCGGTGGTTGTACGGATTACTGGTTTATTGAATCACTCGACGATGAAACAAATTCAAAGTTGCAGTTTACCTATTCACTGGAAATCAATGGTGTGGAGACATCTGACCACGTACAGTTTCTGCGCGAAGACTATCCGTTTGAACGCCGCGGCTCAGTTGTTTTGGCGCATGGGTATGGTGGTGATAAGTCGATGTGGATGTTTCAAGCCTTGTACCTGCGTTTTATGGGCTACAACGTAATCGCACCGGATTTGCAAGGACACGGTGGTTCGAGTATCGATCAGCCGAGTTTCGGTTATCACGATGCTGAATTTATCTCCGCGTTGTTAGATTCATTACCGGAACGCGAATTACCGCAGCCACTGATTACGGCGGGCGTGTCGATGGGTGGTGTGACGGCTTCGCGTCTTGTGATTATACGAGACGACGTTGATGCGTCGATATTGTTCGCACCCATGGCTACGTTTGATGATTCAACACTCAGCGTGATCCAGATGATAATGCCGAGGTTCAGTAAACTCCTGCCGGAGGATTCGGTTCGCGAAGCGGTCGCAGATGCACTAGTGGCCGCAGAGGTACCGGAAGGCGGCGCTGATACTCTCACTTATATTCCCCAACTCGATGTACCGACACTTATTTATGTGAGTGATGTCGATCCTGTCGCTCCATTTGAAGTGTACCAGCAGCTTGCAGAGTCACGTCCTCACATTCAAGTGCAGCCCGTGCTTGGTAGACACCATGTCGAGATCTTGAAACTCGATGAAGCAATGCACCAATCGCTGTTTA
>DASSWH010000071.1:0-8727 GCA_035705175.1 Pseudidiomarina sp. | reverse complement strand
GCTCTTGAAGCATACCGCCACTATGAAAATGCCGTCGCTCAAGCAACGGCATTCTGACGATAAGGAGGACTAAGTTCACGCTAAGTCGTGAATTGTCGTCTGTTTACAGCGGGACACCAATGCGCGCCGCGACTTCCTCGTAGGCTTCCACTACACCACCTAGGCCTTGGCGAAACCGATCTTTATCGAGTTTCTTTCGAGTTTCCTGATCCCATAACCGACAACCATCTGGACTGAATTCATCGCCCAAAACGATCGTGCCATCCGCATCAATACCAAACTCAAGCTTAAAATCAACGAGCATCATTCCGCCATCAGCAAATAACTTGCTTAGAACCTCATTAACTTTGAGCGTAAGTGACTTCATTTCCGCCAATTGTTCAGCACTAGCCCAACCAAAAGAAATCACGTGAGAATCGTTGATCATGGGGTCGTGCAAAGCATCGTTTTTCAGAAATAGCTCAAACGTAGGCGGATTCAAAGCTTGCCCCTCGGTCACACCCAAACGTCGCACCAAAGAGCCTGCGGCAAAATTGCGAACCACACATTCGACTGGAATCATGGTCAACTTCTTTACCAGCGTTTCAGTATCACTAAGTACGGTATCAAGCTGTGTAGGAATTCCAGCAGCCTCGAGCTTGGCCATAATAAAATTATTAAACTTATTATTCACCATACCCTTGCGATCCAGTTGCTCAACTTTTTCACCATCGAATGCTGAGGTGTCATTGCGGAATTGCAGAATCAGGCGTTCTGGATTGTCAGTTGTAAATACGGTTTTGGCTTTACCCCGGTACAATTCACTACGTTTTTCCATGAGCAACTTTCTCTCCAAGCAGACGGTTTAGAGTTTTCTGACGCACGTGAATACTGTCCTGTTACAGACTATTCTGACGGCGTAGAGACGCCGCAATCGGTGCGTAAATGCGATTCACTTCGGCAGCAGATAATGGCTTTTCATTATAATGGAAAGTCACCGTCGTTGTCTCATTATCTCCAGTAACACGAATCATATAATCGCCATCGGCAATATCAAGTCTGCCCGCTTCCTCATCTCGCCAAAAGGCCAAACTTGAAAGTCCTTTTGAGCCCTTCGAGTACTCGGTAAAATATTGACCTGTCGATTGATTCAAATCGTCAATACTGAAGCCAAGCTCAGGTAACGCTTGCCCCATTAGCGCCCAAACCGTATCAAAATCTGATTCCACTACAATGGCGGGGAAGCCATCGGCATTGAAGCCCGCCGTAGCAATCACCTCTTGATTTGCCTCATTAAAGATCCTATTTTCCTGTTGCGCTATCGCGATCTCATTCACAATATCGTTCAATAACATCGCTGCAGCGTTACGGTCAGCGATCAATGACGGCTGCAGTCCAGCTCCGGGGCCTGACTCCGTACTTTCGATAACATTCACTTCAATAGCAGTGGTTCGACCATGATCGGGCGTCGTTTGTGTGATTTCGAACTGGCGTTCAGTCACCAGAGCCAGCTCATCTTCCGACACTTCGCGTTCGTATCGAACCTTGGCAGTTACCAAACGTTGTTCGGGACTACTCTCAACGATACCGATTCCGCGTTGGTTGAGGGCTTTCGTCACACCTTGCCAAACAAAGCTCGATAAATTTGACATGTCCTCAAGTTCGTCGAAATAAATGCGAACACGTTGCTCGGTTTCTTCGATGCGGCTACCTGCAGCGGTCGGACGAACCAAAACTGGAGCTTGTATATTAACTTCTGGCCCTATCGGTAGACCTTGTTCAACATCCGGCACTTCATAGCGATTACTCGGTGCGGGTAAACCTTTGTTGGGAGCCGGCCGTAACCCATCGGTCAATTCAGCTTCGGTATACTCAAACCCACCATCGGCTTGCTCTTGCGGTGTAAAGCTGCAACCGCTTGCAACAACAACACTAAGGCAAGTTAAAACTCGTACATACTCTTTCATTGCGACTCCGCGTTTAAATAATTCCGGCTTGTTTTAGTGTGTCTTCGATGTGCTGTTGCTCAGGAAGTTCCGGTGGCGTCATTGGCAATCGGTAATTCGGTTGCAACTTCCCCATCAATGATAGCGCCCATTTAACTGGAATTGGATTCGACTGCACAAACATAGACTGGTGTAATGCAGTTAACTCAGCATCAAGTGCCACGGCTGTTTCCTGGCTACCGGCTCGTGCAGCGTCGACCATAGACTTCATTTTTCGTGGTGCAATATTGGCCGTCACACTGATCACGCCCTGCCCACCACGCAGTATAAATTGGCATCCTGTGGGGTCGTCTCCACTCAGAAGAATAAATTCATTACCACAGAGCTTGCGTAGCTGTTCTACTCGACTCAAATCACCTGTTGCCTCTTTAATGCCGACAATATTTGGAATCGCGGCCAATTCGGCGACGAAAGCGGGGGTAACATCAGCCGCAGTTCGACCTGGCACGTTATACAACAGTTGCGGCTTATCACTGGCTTCCGCGCAAGCCTTATAGTGTTCAATCAGACCACGCAGAGATGGTTTGTTGTAGTACGGATTCACATTGAGGTAACCCGCTAATGGCAAATGATTCATTTTTTCGGTCAAATACACTGCTTCAGCGGTCGCATTCGAGCCATTTCCTGCAATGACAGCAATTCGCCCCGCAGCCATTTCGGTGATGGCACTGACCACCTGCACATGCTCTTCATGGCTCATGGTTGCTGACTCTCCGGTCGTTCCCATGGCCACTATCGCATCAGTACCTTCAGCGATGTGCCAATCCACCAGCGACTGCAATTGTGTGTAATCGACATTGCCTCGATCTGTAAATGGCGTTACGAGCGCAACAATACTGCCAGTTAACATGGTTTCCCCCATCTCCCAATAAGTCCACAATGGTACTTTTACCGTACTGTAAACACAAGGGGAAAGCCGCAGACTCGCTTGGCTTTGCAAGCGGTTTACAGATTCTCTATGATCGTCACATTAAATTCAGTTACGTTGGATCAGGAGTTGCTATGAAATTACTTGAACAAGGTGCCAACGCACCGCTTTTTACGTTGCCAGATGCGAACCATCAGGACGTCGCCTTAAGCGACTTGCTCAGTCAAGGACGGGTTCTCGTGTACTTCTATCCGAAAGCGATGACGCCGGGTTGCACGGTGCAGGCCCAGCAGCTACGCGATCATGTACAAGCCTTTGCCGAACAGGGTGTACAGATCGTGGGGATTAGTCCTGATGAACCGAAACGATTGGCTAAATTCGCCGAGCGTGACAATCTTAATTTCACTCTACTCAGTGATGTTGACCACCGTGTAGCTGACGCCTTCGGTGTATGGGGCCCCAAAAAATTCATGGGTAAAGAATACGATGGCATTCACCGTATCAGTTTTTTGATCAACCAAGACGGTACTATCGCTACCGTATTCGATAAATTCAAAACGAAAGATCATCATCAAGTCGTTCTTGATGCGCTGTCCTGAATCATGTGATCGTAAGCGGCCCTAGGGGCCGCCTGTCACGTTATGCGTAACCGGTTGATCGCTCGACAATGCGGTCAACACAGCCTTCACTAAGCTCGCCAACGGAATGGCGAAAAAGACTCCCCAGAAACCCCAAATACCGCCAAATATCAACACTGCCGCAATAATATAGACTGGATGTAGACTCACAGCTTCACTAAATAGTAATGGAACCAGTAAGTTCCCATCCAACGCTTGAATCACAAGATAAGCAATCATCACATATGCAAACATGGCACTCCAACCAAACTGGAACAAAGCCACCAGAAACACTGGTAAGGTCACCACCGCAGCACCGATATAAGGTATAAGTACAGATAATCCGACGAGAACCGCTAGCAATGCTGCATAGCGAAGGTCAAAGGCCGCAAATGCAATATAAGTTACGACGCCAACAATGACTACCTCTATGGCTTTGCCGCGGATGTAGTTCATGATCTGCAGATGCATCTCACCACTCACTTGAGCAATTAATCGGCGATTGTAGGGTAAAATGCTACTCAAATGTTTAAGTAGCTGTTGCTTATCTTTGAGCATAAAGAAGATCAGTAATGGCACCACGATGAGATAGATTAACAAGGCCATCACACCAATCAATCGGTTCAAAGACTGACCCAGCAAGGTTTCACCGAATAGCAGCGCACGATTTGTTGTTGTTTCAACGAAATCAGCAATTTGCTGTTCACTAACATATCCGGGGAAAAGCTCTGGAAGCCGGTTCAGTAGTAATTTGGTCTGAATAAACATTTGCGGCAATTCGCCCAACAAAGCAACGGATTGTTGCCAGATCACGGGCATCAAGAACAAAATGAGCGCAACATTCAAAGCAATAAAAATGACAAAAACTGTCGTCACTGCTGTAAGCCGAGGCATCCCTGCTCGCTGTAAACGCAGTACTGGCCAATCTAATAGGTACGCGAGTGAAATAGCGACAAGAATTGGAGCCAAAATACCACTGAACAAAATAATCAGTAGAAACGTAATGACCAAGAGCAAAAATAATGTAACTGCGTCGGGATCGGAAAATTTTCGCTGATACCAGTTTTTAAGATATTCCCACATAGCGCCAGAACTCCGTTGTACATGGCAGTTGGATGTGCACATAATAGGGAACCTTTGCGCAGAACGCTACTCATAAGAAGACCAATTCTGAATGGTTCGGGCATGCAGTACACCTCATTAAAAACTTTCATTCTCGCCGCCTTCCTCACTGTTTCATGTGCGACAGCTGCGACTCCCCAAAGCCGTTTACCTGATATAGGGACAGCGGGCGCAAGCGTGGTTACCGTCGATCGTGAACAAGCGATCGGCGATATGTACATGCGCCAAGTTCGAGCAACCGCACCGCTGGTAAACGATCCAGTGCTCAATGAGTATTTACGGGATCTCGGCTTAAAATTGGTACGAGAGGCGAATGATGTGCGATTTCCGTTCACTTTCTTTTGGGTCAATCAACAAGATATTAATGCCTTCGCTTTTTTCGGCGGATACGTTGGCGTAAATACTGGCTTAATGGTCGAAACACAGACTGAGTCAGAATTAGCATCTGTTATTGGTCATGAAATTGCCCACATCACTCAACGTCATCTCGCTCGCAATATGGAAAATATGCAGCAAGGATCAGCAACCTCGATTGGTGCGATGATCGGCGCCATTTTATTGGGGATGGTTAGTCCTGATTTAGGTATGGCGGCACTATCTGGAGCGATTGGTGGCTTACAACAAATGCAAATTAACTACACGCGTCTATTCGAACAGGAAGCTGACCGTATCGGGATGAACGTATTGACACGCGCAGGTTTTGATCCGCAAGGCGCACCTAACTTTTTCGGACGCCTTGCGGAAAAGTATCGCTACTCGAGTAAACCACCAGAAATGTTGTTGACCCATCCGTTAAGCGAATCACGAATTGCTGATACTCGGCAACGAGCCGATCAACTCCCTAGCCCGCTGAATCGCGATGAAAGTAACTATTGGTTGGCGAAATACCGAATCCAAGCACGACATTTGAAAAATATGTCGGCCAATGCATTCACCACGCAACTGGGCCATACCAACACAGAAATAGCCAATGCCGCACGCTACGGTCTTGCCATTGTTCAACTTGATAACAATGAACCTGAAATAGCAGAGAAAACTCTAGCGCCATTGCTCGCTGCACAGCCGATGAATACCTTCTTTCTGGACGTTCAGACTGACATCTTGCTTGCGCAAAAGCGTTATGACGACGCACTACAATTACTTGAAAATGCCTATATACGAATGCCCAACGAACAAACGATAACGATTAATTTTGCGAATGCGGCGTTAGTTGCAGATAAACCACAGTTAGCAGTCGATTTATTGCGCGAATACTTACGTCGTGACTCTGACAATATTCTTGCTATCGATTTACTCGCAAACGCCTATCAACAGCTTGGTGATACCAGCGGTATGTATGAGCAGCGAGCTAATTTGTTCGCGCTATATGGTAACTTTGATGAGGCCATCAACAACCTGCACAATGCGCACAAGCAAAACAGCACCGAACTCGAGCAAAGACGGTTACAAGCACGAGTCGAACAACTCATGGCGAAAAAACGTGAGTTAGAGGCTATGCGCTAATTCAGCCCAGTAGCGCGTTTCAAACTGTCCATCGTTTGCTCACCCAACAATGGTCCTCTCACCTCACCCGCCGGCGTAACAATGTAGGTGGCAGGCAGCATTTGTGGCTGGGTAAACGGTAAGTGTGGGAATGGTTCATTCTGAATTAACGGGAACTCAATACCTTGTTCCGCGCGCAACGTAGCCAAAGCTTGATTATCTAAACCATCAAAACTGACCCCAAATAGTCGTACGACATCACCATATTGATGATGAAATTCGTTCAACTCAGGAAGTTCACGTAAGCAAGGTGCGCACCACTCTGCAAAATAGTTAACCACGATATATTGACCCTGCAATTGATCCCAATGCTGCGGACCTGCGGTATCAGTATGAAAATCTGCTGCAGGCGTACAACCGATAAACCATAGACACGTCGCCGCGATAATCAACGTCCGAAAGCCGCGTACAAATCGACATTGCATAGTGAATCCCTTAAGCTACATGAATGATGTCTAATAGGAATCAATAGGATGACCGAAGTAACGATTTATCACAACCCACGGTGCTCGAAAAGTCGCCAAACTCTTCAGTTGTTGCAGGAGCATGGTTACGAACCCCAAGTCATCGACTACATAAAAAACCCACTGACGCCGGAAACGTTAACCACAGTCCTGCACCAGCTTGGTTTCGTCTCAGCACGTGAACTCATGCGTTCGAAAGAAGACGAGTTTAAAGCGTTAAACCTCGCTGCCGAAACCGACGAACAGCAACTCATTAAAGCGATGGTCGAACACCCTCGATTGATTGAACGTCCTATTGTAGTGGTCGGCGAGCAAGCTCGATTAGGACGTCCTCCTGAAGCCGTTTTAGAACTGCTCGAGTAACCTCCATGACACATCGAATTCTGGTGCTCTATTACAGTCGCAACGGCGCAACCCAGCAACTGGCTGATGCCATTGCTCAAGGTATTGAAAAAGTTGGAGCAGAGGCGGTTTTAAGAACGGTTTCCACCGCCGGTGAACCCAAAAGTAATCGTGACCTTCCAGTTGACAGAGATGACCTAGCCTCATGTGATGGACTTATTTTAGGTAGTCCAACACGCTTTGGCCATATGGCGGCGGCGTTACAGCAGTTTTGGGAGCAAACATCGACTGACTGGCTGCGAGGAGTGTTAGTCGATAAACCAGCTGCGGTTTTTACTTCCAGTTCCAGTATGCATGGCGGACAAGAGTCGACGTTACTATCGTTAGCAGTGCCGCTGCTGCACCATGGCATGGTTCTGTGTGGAATTCCTTATACTGAACCTGGCTTACAACAGACCACAGGTGGTGGTTCTCCCTATGGCGCCAGCCATGTCGAACATGCTAATGATACGCACTCCTCTAGAACAACGAAACTAAGCGCAGTGGAACACGAGTTAGCCGTTGCACTGGGCGCACGAGTCGCTCGGATTGCACAACAACTTCAATTACGTTCAGAATCAACGAGAGAAAGCTAACCATGCCAACAAGAATTCAATTCTTTCGCACTTTGGCCGTCAGCAATGTTCTTGGACTACTGGGGTTAATGGTGGTTTGGCAGTTAATCTGTAATGCCGGCAGTGAAACCAGTGTTTGGTTTCGTGTCGGTTTATGGATTGTCCCGCTGCTGTTTCCGCTGCCTGGACTACTTCGTGGCAAGCCTTACACATTTGCATGGGCCAACTTTATTTTGATGTGGTACTTTTTACACGGTTTTACCATGATCTACATTGAACCGAGTCAGCGTGGTCTTGCTGCTGTGGAAATCCTCTTCACGACAGCTGCGTTTATTGGTTGTACCGCCTATGCCCGCTTGCAAGGGCGTGCTTTGGGTCTCGGCTTACCTAAATTGAAAGACCAAAAATAAGGTCAAATATCGAGAACTTGTTTGACAAAAGGAATGGTTAAACGCCGTTTGGCCGCCATCGAAGCACGATCAAGTTTAGCGAGGGTGGCGATCAGCTCGGCCATATCGCGCCCCAGTCGTTGCACCATAAATACCGCTGTTTCATCACGCAATTGTAAGCCGAGTGCCGCAGCTCGGCGCTGCAACGCTATTGCCTTCTCAGAATCTACAAGTGGTTTCAGTTGAACCGCGATACCCCACTGTAAACGCGATTGGGTATCTGGTATCGCCGCGGGTAACTGAGTTGGTGACATCGCAGCAGTCGCTAGCAGTCGCGTGTGACCGCTGTCTTGAATTCGGTTAAACAGCGCAAACAATTCGTAACACCAATCATGCTGAGCAATAACGGCATCGAGATCATCAATACATACCAAGGAAAATTGCTCAAGTCCGCGTAGAATTGATGGTGTAACACGTTGTTCGACCAACTCCTTGAGTGGCACATACATTGCTGTCGAATCGAGGTGTAATTGTGCGCACATTGCATGTAACAAATGACTTTTCCCCGCGCCGTGTGCACCCCACAAATAAACAAAAGGCACCTTAGTTTCACGGAGTAGCGCCAACACTTCTTGATTGTCACCGACAACAAAAGTAGAGAACGTGTGCGTGTCAGGAAGTTGCATAGCCAGCGGTAATTGCTGAAGATTCATTAATCCTTAACCCATCGGTAAACTGGAACACGGTTCTCAGTAGCGAGGTCTTCACTCCCCCCCGGTCGATC
>DASSWH010000070.1:0-4087 GCA_035705175.1 Pseudidiomarina sp. | reverse complement strand
ACTTGCTTGTCCACCCGCGGCAATCACTCGTGCCAGTTCACCACCAGAGACAATATCAAAGCCTGCGCCTAACCGTGCCAGCAAATTCAGTACGCCGAGATTACTGTTCGCTTTGACGGCATAGCAGAGCAGATGAGGTTGCGGCCAATGATCGGCAAACTGCTGCCAATTCGCTCGGATCTGTTGCGCAGAGTAGACGTATAAAGGAGTACCGTAGTCGTGAGCAAGCTGATTTAGATCGACTGCCTCTGCATGTAATGAACCATTGCGATACTCAAACGTCATGGTCGGGTTGCTCTGCGGGTTGGTTTTCTGCAGGTGGCTCAATAGGGCGGTCGAGTGGAGCTTTCTGGCCACACCCAACTAAGGGCAGCATTGCTGCTAATATCATCAGATACATTACTTTCTGGCGAAACATCGTTAAACTGTACTCTATCTGCAAAAGCGTCTTTGAATGCGCTTATCATCGCATCGCGGCGCGCAAATGTCATTATTAGGAGTAGACATGCAAGAACATGAATATCACGAACTCGCTGAAGCAACGATCGTAGCAATTGAAGAGGCGGTCGAAGCTTGTGGCGTCGACATCGATACCGAGTCTGGCGGCGATATCTTGGAATTGACATTTCCCAATGGCAGTAAAATGGTGATTAATAAACAACCACCGCTGATGCAGCTTTGGGTGGCAACCAAGTTCAACGGTCATCACTTTGAGTGGCGTGGCACTGAATGGATTGATAATCGTACAGGTTCCGAGCTATGGGCTCTGTTAAGTGAAGCTGCGAGTAAACAAGCCGACACTGAGATCACGCTGAAACCAGGTGTGGCATGAGTCGAGTGTTGCGTATTGCCACCCGCAAAAGCTTGCTTGCCATGTGGCAAGCACAACATATCCAAGCACGACTCGAAGCCTTGCATGCCGACTTGACGGTCGAACTCCTGCCTATGTCGACCCGCGGCGATGTGATTCTCGATACACCCTTAGCAAAAATTGGCGGTAAGGGACTCTTTGTCAAAGAGCTTGAGGTTGCGATGCTGGAAGGACGAGCAGACCTAGCGGTCCATTCGATGAAAGATTTACCAGTCGAATTTCCTCCAGGTCTGGAGTTATTCGGTATATGCGAACGCGAAGATCCGCGCGACGCCTTCGTTTCAAATCAGTATGCCCAGCTTGATGACCTGCCACCAGGGGCGATTGTCGGTACCTGTAGTTTACGGCGCAAGTGTCAGCTCTTAGCTCACTATCCTCATTTGGTGGTTCATGACTTACGCGGCAACGTGCAAACACGCCTTAACAAGCTCGATGAAGGGCAATTCGATGCAATTATTCTCGCTGCCTCTGGACTCATACGCTTAGATTTAAGTGCGCGAATCAGCCAACGAATCCCGGTTGATGTTTGCTTACCTGCAAACGGGCAAGGCGTACTTGGTATTGAATGCCGCAGCGATGATGCCGAAACCAAAACTCTATTAGCTCCGCTGACATGCCCCGAAACGCGTAGTTGTGTGTTAGCAGAACGTGCCATGAACCGCCGCCTGCAAGGAGGCTGCCAAGTACCTATTGGCGCATTTGCGGAACTCGACGGCGATGATATCGTGCTGCGCGGTCTCGTAGGACGTCCCGATGGTAGCGAGATTATTGAAGGTGACATCCGCGGTCATCGGGATGATGCAGAAGCACTAGGTGCTGAACTGGCAGAGTTTTTGTTATCACGTGGAGCTGGGAAAATATTGGAAGAAGTCTATGCAGCCAACGAGCTGCAATCTTAACTTTACGGTTACCCTAGCGACACGGCGATAACGTGACACACAGCACAACGGCGGGCACGATGACAACAACCAAGCACGGCGTCCTCATCTTGAGGCCTCATGATCAAGCCGAAGCACTCGAACAGGCATTTCAAGAGCAGTCCGATGTACCCGTAGAAACACATATTTGCAGCATGGTCGATGTCGTTGCTTTTGATGATCCACGAGTTCGCACTGCCGATGTGCTGGCGAAGCGTTATGCCGGTGCATTGATGGTCAGCGTGAATGCCGCGCGCTATTTAGCCGAACAAATGCAGCGCGAAAACTTGAAGGCACCGGTAGCTCGATGGTTTGCAGTGGGTCCGACAAGCGCACGAGCGATTGCTCGCGTGGTGGGACGGCCGGTAACTTGTCCGCAACGGGTGCATAACAGTGAGACGTTGCTAAAGTTGCCCGAATTAAACCAGATTGCGGGACAACGCTGGCTGATAATTCGTGGTAAAGGTGGTCGTGAGCTCCTTGCCGATACCTTGACAGCGCGGGGCGCGACTGTTGATTATTTAGAAGTGTATGAACGCCGGCCACATCCGATCAGCTTGGCTGAATTGTCTCATTGGCATCAACACGTCCGTGGTATTGTAGTCAGTAGTGCCGAACAACTTGGCTATTTTCTTGCAGCAATACCGCGCGAGCAGCTAAGCTGGTTAGCAGATTGTTACTGGGTTGTCGCCAGTGATCGGCTCGCCGCACTACTACCAGGACCGTTGCGCCAACGCGCGGTGGTCGCGCAAAGCGCAGCAACGTTTGCCATGTTTGAAGCTTGGCAACAAGCAACTCAGATGTATCAAGGGAACCCAAAATTATGAGCACAAGCGAACCAGGTGATAAAGATACGAAGCTAACCGCTGCAGCCGACGCTGATCCTAAGCCCACGCCAAAGCCGAAACCAACCAAACCAGCAGCGAAGAAAGAAGTGGCTCGTTCGAACTCAAATTCTGGTTGGGGTGCTGTCGCTATTCTATTACTCATTATTGGTGGCATTAGCTGGGCTGCATACTATTACCTGTGGCCTCAATGGCAAGCGCAAAGTCAGACACTCACCCGACAAGCATCTGATCTCGAGAATTTAAAAGATTCTGTCGATGAACGCTTAACCTCAGCCCAGCGTTCGCAACAACAACAATTGCAAAGCCAATTGGATGCATTTTCAGCAGTCACTGAACGTCAACTTAATCAACAAGCAGCAAATCTAGACCAGTTACAACGAGCAGTGCAGAGCGTGCAAGCTGAAGTCGCGAGTCTAGATCTAAGCCAAGCTTCTACGTGGCGATTGTTTGAGGCTCGCAATTTAGTGCAACGCGCCGCAACTCGATTATGGATCGAGCACGATTTAGGCGCAGCATTACAACTATTAGTGCTGGCACAGTCTCATTTGGAAGCACTGAATAATCCAGCTCATATAGCAGCGCGTCAGGCACTTGCGAATGACATTATGGCGCTGCGCGGTTTATCCGGTGATCAGCGCGAGCCAGCAGCAATGATCCTCACTAGTGTTCGCGCTCAATTAGCCGATGCAGACTGGTATCAACGCCGTGTCAGTGCCTTTGCCGATTCCATTGAGCGTCCTGAAGTCGAAGGGTGGTGGGCAAGTTTGCAGCGCTCAGGTCAGATTTTGATGGATCAGTTTATTCGCGTACAACGACAAGAACAGCCGATTACGCCGCTACTCAGTGATAGTTTTGTCGCGTTGTCGCAGCAGCGCTTGTTGCTGCAACTTCAACTCGCACAGCAAGCCGCATTGGCGGGTAGCCAAGCGGTATTCGAAGCTTCAATTCAAGAGGCGCTGCAATTGTTGGAAACTCTTGGGAACGCCCCAGACCAGCGGCTCCAAACAGCGCGCGAGGCGCTGCTAAATCTGCAACAAATACAATTGCGTCCAGACTATCCTGCTGATCTCGAGTCTCTGGAATTGATTGAGCGTCTCGCCCGTAACGCAGGGGCGGAGGCAAGCTCATGAAAAAAGGCATCGCTCTTGTAATTGTGCTCATAGCGGGGCTCATTCTTGGTCCGTTGTGGGCCGGGAATACCGGTTATGTGCTCATTTCGGCACTAGGTTGGACGATTGAATTGAGCCTTGTTGCAGCCATTATTCTACTGCTGCTCGCTGTGATAATTATCCGCGCAGTATGGCGTTTCTTGGCTCGTATCGTACGCGGCACCAAATGGGGTATGCGTTGGTTTGGACAGCGCCGTGAAACCAAAGCCGCAAATGCCTACCAAGAAGGCCTCAATCATTTGTTGAGTGGCGATTATCGAGCTGCTTCAGCGGCATTCAATC
>DASSWH010000069.1:0-10622 GCA_035705175.1 Pseudidiomarina sp. | reverse complement strand
GGCGTCGGTAAAAGTCGGGAAGAAATTGCTTATGCGCTGGAGCAAGGTATTGGCTGCTTTAATGTTGAATCTGAAGCGGAACTTGAGCGAATCAATGATATCGCGGGTACAAAGGGCGCAATAGCACCCGTTTCATTTCGCGTAAACCCAGATGTGGATGCCCAAACGCATCCATACATTGCTACCGGACTCAAAGCGAACAAATTCGGCATTGCAATGCAACAAGCAAAAGCCGTGATTCGACGAGGCGCTGAGATGAGTCACATCCAGGTGAAGGGGGTCGATTGTCATATTGGGTCACAGATTCTAACAACCCAACCTTTCCTAGATGCCGCGGATCGAATGTTGCAATTAATTGCGGAAGTGCGTGCTGAGGGTATTCCAATTACGCATTTGGACATGGGTGGTGGTGTTGGTATTCCGTATCAACAAGAGAAATCACCAGCTGTAAGTGAGTACTTACAAGCCTTGTTGAAGAAAGCTTCTAAGCTTGATGATCTTACCCTGATGCTAGAGCCAGGCCGCGCCATTGTCGGAAATGCGGGTGTTTTATTGTCGCGAGTGGAGTATTACAAACCGGGTGAAGAGAAGAACTTTTTACTGGTTGATGCTGGGATGAATGATCTTCTGCGGCCTGCACTCTATCAAGCTTATCACCAAATTGTCGCCGTCAATGAGGCACGTGAGAGCGCGCCATCTGATCGTCTCGTGGACGTGGTTGGCCCGGTATGTGAAACCGGTGATTTTTTCGGGCATGCTCGGCATTTATCAGCGAACCAAGACGACATCATTGCCATTTTGAATGCTGGCGCTTATGGTTTCACTATGAGTTCCAATTACAATACTCGTCCACGAGCGGCTGAATTAATGGTCGATGGCGAACAGGTACATGTCGTACGGCAGCGTGAAATTCTTGAGGACCTGTGGAAAGGCGAAAGCATGATGGGAGCGACGCGGTGAATTTTTCTAAAATGCACGGCCTCGGCAATGATTTCATGGTGGTCGATAACGTCACGCAAAACTTCTACGTGAATCCTGACCAGATCCGGCAGTGGGCGGACCGCCACCGCGGTATTGGTTTCGATCAGTTGTTAGTGGTCGAGCCGCCCTATGATCCTGATCTCGATTTTCATTATCGAATATTTAATGCCGATGGCACCGAAGTATCCCAATGCGGCAACGGCGCTCGCTGCTTCGCGTTATTTGTGCGTAATAAAGGATTAAGTAATAAAAATCATCTCAAAGTGAGTACCAAAGCAGGTAAAATGGTGCTGCATTTTGAACGTGACGGGCGTATTACCGTTGAAATGGGAATGCCTCAGTTCGAACCATCAGCGATTCCCTTTAAAGCGAATAAAGAAGAATTGACTTATTTGCTGCGTGAAAATGAACAAACCTTCTTTTTTGGAGCAATGAGCCTGGGTAATCCACACTGTGTTATCGATGTGGATGATGTCACCACCGCTCCTGTGGCTGAATGGGGGGCGTTGCTCACCACTCATGAGCGCTTTCCAGAGGGGGTCAATGTTGGATTTGTTCAGCACGTGGATCGTGATCATATCAAACTACGCGTGTTTGAGCGTGGCGTTGGCGAAACTCAGGCCTGTGGCAGTGGCGCCTGCGCTGCAGCCGTACTGGGTATGCGCCAAGGAAAACTAAACGAACATGTGGAAGTTGAATTGCCCGGAGGCACTTTGAATATTCGTTGGCAGCCGGGGCAACCGGTGCGAATGACTGGGCCTGCTGAGCACGTATATGATGGACATTTAAAGTTATGACCCAAGAAGCAAAACATGTAAAAGCTGAACAGCGTATCGTCGACGACAGTTTGATTGCAGATTACTTGCAAGAGAATCCTGATTTTTTTGAGCGTCATCCTGAGTTATTGCAAGCCATGCGTTTACGCCATCAAGAACGCGGTGCGGTATCTCTAGTCGAGCGTCAGCAAACAGTATTGCGGCAGCGTATCGCACAGATGGAAGATGAAATTACTGAGCTCATGACAACGGCTCGGCGCAACGAGGAGTTATTTACTTATTACAGTGAGCTGTACGTGAACTTGCTGAAATGCCATTCATTGATTGAGGTGATGGATTGCCTTGAGGCGACATTCGCCAAACAACTCAATATGCCTGCATTGTCATTGAAGTTCTTTGATAGCCCACTGGAATTAGCGGAGCAATTCACCTTTGCGGCCGATACCCACAAGCAATTGTTGAGTAAGCGCTTCGCTGGCGACTCCATTTATTTAGGTCGCCTCACGGCAGACGAGCAGCGCTTGTTATTCCCGCAAGAAACCATCGCATCGGTGGCCTTGTTGTTGTTGGGCAATCAAGGAGAGTTGGGTATGTTGGCGATCGGGAATCATGACGCCAGTCATTTTGAGCCCGCCATGGACACCTTGTTAGTGAAGCAATTACAGGCTTTGTTGAGCATGTTATTGCCGCCATTGCTAGCCCATCATGACATTAGCTGAGGCGCTTACGCGATTCCTAAAACATCTCACCGGCGAGCGTGGGCTCGCCGAACATACCCTAAAAAATTACGATCGCGTACTGGCTGCAGATACGCAACAATTGTCTGCAAACGGTATTGAGAGACCTCAACAATTCACGTTTGTAGTCGCCGAGCAAATGTTCATACGCTGGCGGCGCAGCGGTTTGGGTGATGCATCTCTCGCACTGCGACTCGCGGCATGGCGGACCTTTTGCGATTTTATGCTACGCGAAGGGCTGCTAAGCGATAATCCGGCGAAGCAACTGAAAGCTCCGCGCAAAGCCAAACGATTACCGAAGAATCTTGATGTCGACAGTATCAGTCAATTGTTGCAATTGCCGACCGATGAACCGTTAGCTATTCGCGACGCCGCGATGATGGAGTTGTTATATTCCAGTGGGCTGCGTTTAGCTGAACTGGTGGCTCTGGATATTGACTCGATTAATCCACGACATCGAGAGTTGCGGGTGATCGGTAAGGGCAGCAAAACGCGTATTGTTCCGTATGGTCAACATGCGCATGATGCCATCCAAAGGTGGCTACCAGTGCGGTTACACTGGCTTAGTGGCAACCTCACAGAAACAGCGTTGTTTATTAGCCAAAGGCAACAGCGAATTAGTCCGCGGACAGTGCAGCAGCGTCTCAACTTCTGGGGTGAGCAACAAGGGTTATCGAGCCATTTGCATCCGCACAAGCTGCGGCACTCGTTTGCTTCACATATGTTAGAATCGAGCGGTGATTTGCGGGCGGTCCAAGAGTTGCTGGGGCATGCTAATTTGAGCACCACGCAGGTTTATACGCACCTCGATTTTCAACATCTCGCAAAAGTTTACGATGGCGCCCATCCGCGGGCGCGCAAAAAGTCTGAATAGGAAGTAGTCATGCAGTTTTTCCGCCGCTGGCGTCCGGTCAAAGCACTCAGTTTCGATCTTGACGACACGCTCTACGATAACGTTCCCGTGATCCAGAATGCCGAACAGGCATTGCATGACTATTTGGTGACGCAGCACCCCGAAACGCAGGTTTGGAGCGCTGCAGATTGGCAGCGACGTCGATTACATATGATGCGCCGCGATAGCCACCTTGCTGCAGATATGACGGCACTCCGCATTGCCGTGTTAGCCGAGGGATTCGCCGAGTGCAATATAACTGAACCTCAACTAGCTGCTGAAGCGGCCATGGCAGAATTCTTGCGGCATCGCAATGCAGTGACTATTCATCCAGACATTCACCATGCTTTGGCTCAGTTAGGCCAGCACTATCCGCTGTACGCATTGAGTAATGGTAACGTCGATATTGAGGCGATCGGCTTGCGCGACTACTTCACACAGACCTTCCAGCCGCAACAAGGTCGGCGTGGTAAGCCGCATTTAGACATGTTTCATGAAGCTCAGCGCCACGAGCCGAACCTCGCTCCCGCACAATGGTTGCATATCGGCGATAGTCCATCGGCTGATGTGCTTGGAGCCAAACGTGCAGGCTGGCAAAGCGCTTGGTATGAACAGGGCTTGTATCGCCCTGATCAACTCTTAGTACTACCGACGCTCAGTTTCCAGAATTTGACACAATTGACCGAGTTCCTGCTACCCTCTGTCGAGCGCCGATAACTGGTTGCATATACAGTATCGCGTCAGTACACTGCCTAGTATTCCAACACGAGACCAAAATTTGTGAGCATGCAGCATCCACTTCTTGCCGAACTCAACGATAAACAACGTGAAGCCGTAGCCGCACACGAGCGTCATATGCTCGTCCTTGCTGGCGCAGGTAGTGGTAAAACGCGCGTATTGGTGCATCGAATCGCCTATTTGATGCAAGAACAGCAAGTGTCGCCGTATAGTATTTTAGCGGTGACTTTTACCAACAAAGCGGCCGCCGAAATGCGTGGGCGCATTGAGAGTTTAATTGGTTCTTCAACGCGAGCGATGTGGATTGGTACTTTCCATGGACTCGCTCATCGATTGTTACGCGCACACTATATGGATGTCGGGTTACCTCAGAACTTTCAAATTCTAGACAGTGATGACCAGCAGCGTTTAGTGAAGCGAACCATTCGGAGTTTGAATCTGGATGAAAAGCGCTGGCCACCGAAACAAGCGCAATGGTTTATCAACGCGAAAAAGGATGAAGGGCTGCGCCCACACCATTTAGATGGTTATGATTTTAACGAGCGCACATTCAAAGAAATATACGACGCCTATCAAGTGGCCTGTGATCGCGCTGGGCTGGTCGATTTTGCCGAGCTATTGCTACGAGCCCACGAACTGCTGCGTGATAACGCTATTGTTCGCGAACATTATCAACGCCGGTTTCGCCATATTTTGGTTGATGAGTTTCAAGATACCAACTCCATTCAGTACGCTTGGATCAAACTGTTTTCGGGCGTCGGCGCCAGTCAGGGACCAACCGGTTTTGTCACGATTGTAGGTGATGATGATCAGTCTATTTACGGCTGGCGCGGTGCGAAGGTCGAGAACATCCAACAGTTTATGCGTGACTACCCAGATGTACTCACCATTAGATTGGAGCAAAACTATCGGTCGACCAGCACCATCTTGCGTGCTGCCAATAATGTCATTGGCAATAATCAAGATCGTCTTGGCAAAGAGCTGTGGACTGATGGTTCAGCAGGTGAACCTATTGATGTGTATGCCGCCTTCAATGAGATGGATGAAGCGCGCTACATCGCGGGTCGTATTGAACAATGGCGAGAGCATGGTAATGCCTTGACCGATGTGGCGCTGTTGTACCGCAGTAACGCTCAGTCACGTGTGCTTGAAGAAGCTATGCTGCACGCACGCATTCCGTATCGCATATATGGCGGCTTACGGTTCTTTGACCGGCAAGAAGTCAAAGATGCACTGGCTTATTTGCGCTTAATTGCAGGTCGAAATGATGATGCAGCGTTGGAGCGCGTGATCAACACGCCGACGCGCGGCATTGGTGATCGAACCGTTGGCATCATCCGTGAAGCTGCACGTGACCGCAGCATGACGTTATGGGATGCGGCTCGGCAATTGGTGAACGACAAGACCTTGACCGGTCGAGCTGCAAATGCTGTCGGCGCCTTTTTAGCATTAATTGATACCTTAGAGGATGAAACCAGCGATTTTGCGTTAGGACGTCAGGTCGATGTCGTTATCAAGCGCAGTGGATTGATGGCGATGTATGAAGCTGAAAAGGGTGAGAAGGCGGAAACGCGTGTAGAGAACTTAAAGGAATTGGTGAATGCGTGTGATCACTTTGCCGAACCCGAAGAAGCCGATGAAAATATGACACCATTGAACTCGTTCTTGGCACACGCCGCACTTGAATCTGGCGAAGAGCAGGCCGATGAGCATCAAGATGCTGTGCAATTGATGACGTTACACAGCGCGAAAGGTTTGGAGTTTCCATTGGTGTTTATGACCGGTGTCGAGGAAGGGTTATTTCCATCGCAACAATCGATGGATGAAGCCGGACGACTCGAGGAAGAGCGTCGTCTTTGTTATGTAGGAATGACTCGAGCCATGCAGAAACTGGTGATTACCTATGCCGAGCAACGACGCATTTATGGAACCGATATGTTACATCGAGTCAGTCGGTTTATCGGTGAAATGCCCTCCGATGCACTACATCATGTACGGATGAAAGTACCAGCCTATAGCAGTCCATCGGCGGCACCGGCCATGGGCCGTTTTCACAGTGGTGCCAGCCATGAGGCATTCGAGCAAACCGGCTTTCAGCTAGGACAGCGTGTTCGGCATAGTAAGTTTGGCGAGGGCACCGTGTTGAATTACGAAGGCACAGGTCCGCAAAGTCGAATCCAAATTAACTTCGACGATGCGGGTAGCAAATGGTTGGTCGTAGCCTATGCGCGTTTGGATCGTTGTTGATAAATCAAGGTATCTAAACTGTAGATAGCTAGTGCTACCCAAATAATACCGAAGGTTATCAGTTTGCTCTGTTCTAGCGGTTCGTTATATAGCCAGACTGCTAGGATGAACATCAGCGTTGGACCAATGTATTGGAATAGTCCCAAGGTCGAATAGCGGATCCGCTGTGCTGCTGCGGTAAAACATAATAATGGCGCAGTGGTGACCACTCCTGCCGCTATCAGTAGAAGGTTCAACGTCCAAGTATTTTCAAGCAGATTGGAACTGGCTGAGTCGGCGATACCGAACAGATAAAATAGCATCAAAGGCAGCAATATCATGGTTTCCAGCCACAATCCCGTAATCGAATCGACCGGGAGACGTTTGCGAATAGCACCGTAGGTTGCGAAGCTTGAGGCCAAGATTAGCGCTATCCATGGCACCGATCCGTAGGTCACCACCTGAATCAATACACCAATTACCGCCAGAGCAATGGCAACCAGCTGCATGGTGCGCATGCGCTCACCAAAAAACAACATGCCAATGGCCACATTGAGAAGTGGGTTGATGTAATAGCCAAGACTAGCGTCGAGAATAAGGTCATTATTAATGGCCCAAATAAATAAATACCAGTTCCCGCCTAAGAGAAACGTGGCAATAGTCAGCCGCAACATCTGCTTGCGATTCGCAAGTACCGGTTGAATGCGGTCTATCCGTTTCAGTCCGATAATCAAGAATAGAACCAGAATGAATGACCAGATAATACGATGACTCAATATCTCCATCGCTGGGACGTGCTCGAGCAGCTTAAAATAGATGGGAGCGACGCCCCACATGGTGTAAGCAGAAATAGCAAAAATTACGCCTTGGCGACTGCGAGCGGCAGTATCGGTCATCACAGATGTATACTCGTATCAGACTGTATGAAATGTGCGCAATTGTCGCTAGACGATACCGTCTTTTGCGTTTGCCGGTGGTACTTGCGCAGTGGGATGCATACAATAGAAGTAATCCTGCAATGCGTCAATTGGAGTTCTACTTTTGTCTGAATCTAACCTGCAAGCCATCCTTGCCAAAGTATTCGGCTACACCACCTTTCGAGTGGGCCAACAGCAAGTGATCGAAGCAGTTCAGGCTGGTCGTGACGCCTTGGTTTTAATGCCTACAGGTGGCGGTAAGTCCTTGTGCTACCAACTTCCAGCGATTCAAGGTAAAGGGCTCACTGTGGTGATATCGCCACTGATTTCTCTTATGCAAGACCAGGTTGAAGCCCTGCAAGCGATGGGAGTTGCGGCAGCGGCCTTGCATAACGGTATGAGTAGCGAACAAACGCAGCGCATCATGCAGCAGCTCAATAGTAATGACATTCGCTTACTCTATGTCAGTCCTGAGCGTGTCTTACTTCCCTATTTCGTTCAGAACCTGCAAAACTGGCAAGTGGATCTGATTGCGATTGATGAGGCGCATTGTATTTCGCAGTGGGGGCATGACTTCCGGCCAGAGTATGGGCAATTAGGACTATTGCGAGAAGCTCTCCCTCAGGTACCTTTCATGGCATTAACGGCAACCGCTGATGCAGCCACCGAAAAAGATATTGGCATACGTCTGCACTTGCATGATCCCGTGGTTTACAAAGGGTCATTTGACCGCCCCAATATTCGTTATGTGGTCGAAGAAAAATATAAGCCACAGAAACAATTGCGGGACTATATTGCGAGGCAGCGTGGCGCTTCAGGTATTGTTTATTGCGGTTCGCGAAAACGAGTCGAGGAGCTTGCCGAACGTCTACGAAAAGATGGCTTACGAGCGGCCGGTTATCATGCTGGTATGGACCACAGCGAGCGTGAATTCGTTTTGCGCGGATTTGTTCGCGATGACATTGATGTAGTGGTTGCAACCGTAGCATTCGGTATGGGTATTAATAAACCGAACGTGCGTTTTGTGATTCATTTCGATGTTCCCCGGAGCATTGAAGCCTATTATCAAGAAACCGGAAGAGCCGGGCGCGATGGGCTGCCTGCTGAAGCGGTACTGCTGTATGACCCTGCCGATGCGGCATGGATTCGTAGCATAATGAACGATCATCCAGATGAAGAACGCCGCCGAATTGAGCAACAAAAATTTGCGGCGATGCAAGCGCTCGGTGAAGCGCAAACCTGCCGTCGCTTAGTGCTCCTCAATTACTTTAACGAGTATCGAGAAAAGCCATGCGGCAACTGTGATATTTGTTTGGATCCCCCGCGACAATATGATGGTACGGTTGATGCGCAGAAAGTATTGTCCTGTGTTTATCGAGTGTCCCAGCGCTACGGGATGAACCATATTATCGACATTCTAAGAGGTAGTAAGTCACAAAAGCTTACTGATGTTGGACACGATAAACTCTCAACCTACGGCATTGGTGCTGATCAATCTCATGAATATTGGCTCGGCGTAATACGGCAACTAATTCATCGCGGCTTGTTGGTACAAAATGTCACGCAATATGGTGTGCTGCATCTCACTGAGGCTGCTCGACCCGTGCTACGGGGTGAGATTGCACTGCAATTGGCGCAACCGAGAATTAATCTGGTGGTTACAAAGCCACGCGTTGCGGATCGCGCCGACTACGACAAAGTGCTATTCCGCCGTTTGCGTGCGCTGCGTAAAACTATTGCAGATCATGAAGAAGTGCCGCCATTTGTGGTGTTCAACGATACCACGCTGGTTGAGATGGCCATTCAGTTTCCAACCGACGAAACCTCGTTACTGGCCATTACTGGTGTAGGGCAAAAGAAACTCGAGCGCTATGGCCACGAGTTTCTCTCTGCGATTACCGCATACCTTGATGCCGATGATGAACCGCTGGTCACGTTTTAAGTCGTTACCACGAGCGTGCCGTGTAGAAATACCAAAGTTCTTGCAGTACAGGCACGATAGATGCGACCAGTATCAGTCCCATAGTGATATTGAAAATGCGTTGCAGCAGCGGTTTAGACAGGATTTTTCTTAGCAAACTGCCAAATACGAGCCACACGCCTACACACGGGAACGCCATGAGTAAGAATGCCAAGGTAATAGCAAGCACCTCAAGGTACTGATTACCGGTCACTGTGGTATAAGTCGCAACCGCACCTGACGCCATCATCCATGCTTTACCATTGACCCATTGAAATAGAACCGCCTGCCAAAAACTGAAGGGTTTCTTCTCTCCGCGCTCAATGGCTTTGGGTTCGGCACTGGCAATGTGCCATGCTAACCAGAGTAAATAGACCACGCCCACTACTTTGATCAACTGATGTAAATTGGGGAATCGGTCGAATACCACACCAAAACCTAGACCAACCAGCAGCACCATAAACGGGAAGCCCAGACAAATACCGAGAAAATGTGGCAGGCTGGCGCGAATTCCATAGTTCACACCAGAAGACATGATCATAATGTTATTCGGCCCCGGGGTGACGGTGGTCGAGAATGCAAAGAATAATACAGCGATAAAGATATCCATAGTACGAAAGGTGTTACTCGTGAATAGTGAACAGTTAATCGTTAATCGAAGGGACATTTTCGAAAGGTTAACGATCAGATCTTATGCAAAACTTGTGCGTAATGACTAAAGTAACTGATTACGATTAAACGAACAACGAACAACGGATGTCTCGGAGGATTTATGCTTGGAATGACATTTGCTTTATTACTGGCTGCTGAGGCACCTGCAACTGTTGAAATAACCGAGTGGCAGGTACCATGGGAGCAATCACGTCCACGCGATCCGTATGTTGCGGGGCCTGATGAAGTTTGGTTTGTCGGCCAACAGGCGCACTATGCGGCTATTTTGACACCGTCGACCGGTGACATGAAGCGCATTGATCTCCCTGATAATGCAGGACCACACAATATTATTGTCGATGATCGTGGTGCTTGGTATGCCGGTAACAAGGCTGCTCATATCGGCTTTATTGATCCCGACGACTATAGCATTACCAAACACATGTTGCCGGGTGATGGGCGTCGCGATGTTCATACAATGGAATTTACCAGTGATGGAGACATCTGGTTTACTGCGCAAGGTGCGAATCAAGTGGGTCATTTTGATGCCCAAACTGAAACTATAAAGTTATGGGATGTGCCGACCAATCGCGCTCGACCTTATGGTCTGATTGTGCACAATGATCTGCCTTGGTTAACCTTGTTCGGCACGAATAAATTAGCCACTATTACTGCGAATGGTGAACTGAAAGAGATTCAGTTGCCACGAGACAATAACCGTCCGCGTCGGATTGGTATCACCAG
>DASSWH010000068.1:0-4653 GCA_035705175.1 Pseudidiomarina sp. | reverse complement strand
ATTCATGGTTATCCAGTCGGTATCGTCGCAAACAATGGCATCTTGTTCTCTGAATCTGCGCAGAAAGGCGCTCATTTCATTGAGCTGTGCGCGCAGCGCAAAATTCCTCTGGTCTTCCTACAAAACATCACTGGCTTTATGGTCGGTAAAAAGTACGAAGCCGAGGGTATTGCTAAGCATGGTGCGAAAATGGTCACCGCCGTCAGTTGTGCTGAAGTCCCCAAATTTACCGTGTTAATCGGAGGTAGTTATGGCGCTGGTAACTACGGCATGTGCGGTCGTGCTTATGATCCGACGCTCATGTTTATGTGGCCCAATGCCCGCATTTCAGTGATGGGTGGTGAACAAGCGGCTGGGGTGATGGCGCAAGTAACCAAGGACAATTTAGCACGCCAAAATAAGACCTTGTCGGCAACGGCTGAAAAAGAACTGAAAGAGCCGATTGTTGAGCAATATGAAGCGCAAGGGCACCCCTACTACGCGTCGGCTCGCCTCTGGGATGATGGCATTATAGACCCTGCACAAACTCGCACCGTGTTGGGTCTCAGTCTTGCTGCTGCGAACAATGCGCCAATTGCTGACACGAAATTCGGCGTCTTCCGAATGTAAGGATGGGTTATGAACTATCAGTATATTCAGCTCGAACACCAAGAGAGCGTCAGTTATCTAACGCTGAATCGACCAGAGGTACACAACGCTTTTGATGATCGGATGATCGCGGAGTTGTTGCATGCACTAGACAGTATCGATGAACATCCAAGCTGCCGAGTCATGGTATTACGAGCCGTTGGTAAAAATTTTTCTGCTGGGGCTGACCTGAACTGGATGCGCTCCATGGCGGAGAAAGATTTCGACGAGAATCTTGCCGATGCCGGTGAATTATCCACATTGATGGAGCGACTCGATACCTTAAGCAAGCCTACTATCGCACTCCTGCAGGGAGCCGCTTTTGGCGGTGCTGTCGGTTTAGCGGCCTGTTGCGATATTGCCATCGCTCACAATCAAGCGAGCTTTTGCTTAAGTGAAGTGAAAATTGGTCTCATCCCGGCCGTCATCAGTCCTTATGTGATGCGCGCAATGGGCACCCGCCAAGCACGCCGATACATGCTCACTGCCGAACGTTTTGGCGCGTCAGTGGCTCATGATACAGGGCTTGTGCATGGGGTCGCCGAAGACCTCGAATCAGCGTTGCAACCATTGCTGACCGCACTTATCGATAATAGCCCGGCGGCAGTCACTGCGGCGAAACGGCTAGCCCTTGATATCGACCAACAACCTCTCAACGAAGCCACTCGGCGCACCACTATCGAGCGCATTGCTGCGATTCGTGTGTCTGCCGAGGGACAAGAAGGCTTACAAGCGTTTCTAGAGAAACGCACACCAGCATGGAAAAAAGGATAAGGCATGTTGCAAAAGTTACTGATTGCCAATCGTGGTGAAATTGCTTGTCGAATCATCCGGACCGCAAAACGCTTAGGTATCCGGACCGTAGCCGTCTACTCAGATGCTGATCGTCATGCTCAACACGTCCAACTTGCCGATGAAAGCGTGTATCTTGGCCCTGCTCCAAGTGCCGAGAGTTACCTAGTCGTTAATAAAGTGATTCAAGCGGCGCGTGATACCGGTGCCGATGCCATTCACCCGGGTTATGGCTTCTTATCCGAAAACGAGGATTTCGCTGAGGCCTGCTCCAAACACGACATCATTTTCGTTGGTCCACCAGTGAGCGCTATTGCCGCGATGGGCTCGAAAAGTGCTGCCAAAGCCATCATGAGTGAGGCAGCTGTGCCACTGGTTCCGGGCTATCATGGCAGCGAACAAAGCATTGAAAAGCTGCAAGCTGAAGCCCAGAAAATTGGTTTCCCAGTATTGCTTAAAGCTGCCTACGGTGGCGGTGGTAAAGGTATGCGCATCGTGAACAACGATAGCGAATTTGCTGATGCGCTGAAATCAGCGAAGCGGGAAGCCCAAGCCTCATTTGGCAACGACAAAATGCTGGTCGAAAAATATCTCGGTAATCCCCGCCATGTCGAAATTCAAGTTTTTTGCGACCAGCACGGCAATGCAGTCTACTTAGCTGAACGTGATTGCTCGGTGCAGCGTCGCCATCAAAAAGTGATTGAGGAAGCACCCGCTCCGGCCATGAGTCAACGCACTCGCGAAGCAATGGGTGAGGCTGCAATTCGCGCCGCACAAGCCATTGATTATGTGGGTGCTGGCACCGTTGAGTTTTTGCTCGACAGCGACAGTAAGTTTTACTTTATGGAAATGAACACACGCCTCCAGGTGGAACACCCCGTCACCGAAATGGTTACTGGCCAAGACTTAGTCGAATGGCAATTGCTGGTTGCCAGCGGTGAGACATTGCCGCTCGCGCAAGATCAAATTCAAGTGACTGGACACGCGTTCGAAGCACGTATTTATGCAGAAGATCCTGAGCACGAATTTCTCCCAAGCACAGGTACCCTGCATGTCTTGCGTACGCCTGCCACTGACTCGCACATTCGTATCGACAGCGGTGTTATCGAAGGTGATGAAGTCAGTGCTTATTATGACCCGATGATCGCAAAACTGATCGTGTGGGGAGAGAATCGAACCATCGCCCTCCGCCGCCTAGTCCAAGCCTTGCACGAATTCCGTGTTGGCGGTGTCAAAACCAATATCGATTTTTTGCGCCGAATTGCCAATCATCAGCAGTTCCAGCGTGCTGAGCTGACCACTCGGTTTATCGAAAAATATGAGTCAGACTTATTCGTCGATACGCAACCGCTCATTGCCGAGTATGCAGTTATCGCTGCGTTAGCTGAAGTTTCCGGTACCGTAACTGCCTCAGCGAACCCATGGGCGCAACGGAGCGGTTTCCGGCTCAACCAAGCGCCGTGCTTTGAACTGGCATTACAATACCAAGATGAAGCAGTGAACGTCGCGATTGAACAAACACCACAAGGCTGGATTCAAGCAGATCAACCGGACATTGTCTGGCAAGCCCTCTATCAAGGTGATCGTCTCATCGTCAGTCGCAACCAACGACAGTTCTCGGTATACGTCTTCAATGCTGGCAATGAAATCACTGTATTTACTGAGCACGCGAGTCTTCGATTTATTCGCCATCGTGTTGCCGATTCCTTGAGCGATGATCAAGCCGCCGGTAGCATGACCGCGCCAATGAACGGAACTATTGTTGAGGTGATGGTCGCAGCCGGTGATACCGTCGCAGCAGATCAAGCTGTCGTGATTATGGAAGCCATGAAGATGGAATACACTATCCGTGCTAGCCATGCCGGTATAGTGGAGAATGTTTTCTATGCTGCGGGTGATCTTGTCAGTGATGGTGCGGAACTGTTAAGTATTACTCCTGAGGAGTCCTAGTATGGCACTGCCACAGCGCGTAAAGCTGGTCGAAGTGGGTCCTCGTGATGGGCTCCAAAACGAGCGCAACGTAGGCACCGCTGCAAAAGTTGAACTGATTAATCAACTATCAGCGAGCGGTTTAACCTATATTGAATCCGGCTCATTCGTCAGTCCCAAGTGGGTTCCGCAGATGGCTGACAGTGCCGATGTGTTCGCCGCTATCGAGCGCCGATCTGGAATCACCTATGCCGCATTAACGCCCAATCTCAAAGGGTTCGAGAATGCGATGCTGGCGGGCGCCGATGAGGTTGCTATTTTTGGCGCCGCTTCCGAAGGCTTTAGCCAACGCAACATCAACTGCAGTATCGCTGAGAGTTTAGAGCGTTTTGAACCCGTTATTGCGGCAGCAAAAGCCAAGCAAATCAAAGTGCGTGGCTATATCAGTTGCGTTCTCGGTTGTCCCTACGATGGTGACATTGCCCCGGCGCAAGTGGCTGCCGTGGCTGAACGACTCTATCGCATGGGCTGTTACGAAATTTCATTAGGCGACACTATTGGTGTTGGTACTCCGCTGGCAGCCCAGCGCATGTTGAGCGCCGTTGCAGAACGTGTGCCGATGGACCAATTAGCGTTGCACTTTCACAATACCTACGGTCAAGCACTTGCCAATATCGCCAGTTGTTTACCGTTGGGTGTGAGCACTATTGACAGCGCTGTTGCTGGATTGGGCGGCTGTCCCTATGCAAAAGGTGCAAGCGGCAATGTTGCGTCTGAAGACGTGGTCTATATGCTGCATGGTATGGGCATAGAAACTGGCGTTGATTTAAATCAGTTGATTGCGGCGGGCCGCACTATCTGTGCCACCCTTCAACAAGCGCCGCGTTCACTGGTAGCACAAGCTGAAATGGCAAAACAAGGATCTGTAGAATGACGCGTTTATGGCAACCGACTGCTGAGCACATTCAATCTGCTCGCATGACCGATTTCCTACAACAAGTAAATCAGCAATTCGAGCAAAGCTTGGCGAATTATCACGACCTCCATACTTGGTCGGTGCAACACAGCGACCAATTTTGGCGTTACATCTGGGACTATTTCGATGTCATCGGTAATCCCGGTAGTACCATAGTTGAACATCCACAACGAATTCCCGGAGCACAGTGGTTTCCACAAGCTCGTTTGAATTTCGCAGAAAATTTACTGCGCCATCGCGACGACAAAGTGGCTCTGATCTTTCGCGGTGAAGACGGTACTCGCCAACAACTGACGTATGCCGAACTGTACCAATCAGTAGCGGCGCTG
>DASSWH010000067.1:0-2516 GCA_035705175.1 Pseudidiomarina sp. | reverse complement strand
GTATTGCTGCAGTTGCCGCGGTTAAATCAGGTTCGGGTTGCGTGGTCATAACGGCTCTTGCTGAATCTGTAAGCGACGATTTTTACGTGGTTGATTGTGACGGGTGATGGTAAATCGATCCCACCGTACCAGCGGTTGGCGGTCATTTTCACTGTACAACATTTGTTCGCGAATTTGTTCGAGCACCGCATAGGAAGGAACCGCAGCTGCAGACTTTTCAATCCACAGTCGCAACAAAGCTCGCTGCTGCGCTGGTTGTTGTTGTTCCAACCATCCGCACATGAGATGACCATCACTATCGGTATTCGCTTTTAATTGCTCGTTTAATAGTCCTTCTAAGAGCTCTTGCTGCTCCGCGCATAATGCCGCACTGCGCGCCACTGCATCACCAAAGCCCGGCCAACGCGCCTCTAAATGCGGAATGATGTCATGCCGCAAAAAGTTTCGATCAATGAGCGTATCGTAATTGGTATTGTCTTCGACCCAATGCAGTTGACGCTCTACGGCATAAGCATAAATTTCAGCTTTTGAGACGTTCAGCAACGGTCGTACCCACCAACAACCGCCGCGTTCGGTAATCGGTGCCATCGCGGATAAACCTTTAGGCCCGGAGCCACGCTTCAGTTGCAACAAAAAGGTTTCAATCTGATCGTTGCGATGCTGACCGAGCAACATCACTATCTGTTTGCCTTCAGCACGCTCTGTCGCTAACTCGATAAGACGCTGATAGCGCGCGTCTCGCCCAGCAGCTTCTTTGCTGACTCGAGGTCCCTGTGCTACCGCTATTACTTCGCCATAAAATGGGAACTGACGCCGTTCACAATCGGTTTTTAAACTGGCTGCCCAGATTGCTGAATCGGAATGAAACTCGTGGTCCAAATGAATCGCTAAGTAATGACCCTCTGGATGATCGTGACGATAACGATCGAGAAGGTCTAGTAAGGTTTGGGAATCCGCTCCACCGCCTAAGCAGGCAACAAAAAGACGTGATGCAGCAGGAGGTAATTTAGTAAGGCTTTGGCACAACGTTGGATACAGGTCACGAAAAGGGGGCAAACTCGTTGTCGCCCCCTGTTTCAGTTCATCTTGCTGACGCATCGTTGTTTAGCCGTTCAACATTAGCAATAGCCGAATGACATCAATTTTTGATAACGCTGCTCGAGCAATGCAGTGCGATCAAGTTTACCTAACTCAGCTAAGTCAGCGAGCAAGCGTGCCTTTAAGCGCTTGGCAATCTCTTCATGGTCACGGTGACCACCACCTAACGGCTCTTCGACGATCGTATCGATCAAGCCTAATTCCAATGAACGTTGAGCAGTGACGCCCATCGCTTCGGCCGCTAGTGGTGCTTTCTCGGCACTTTTCCAAAGAATCGAGGCACAACCTTCAGGTGAGATCACTGAATAGGTTGAGTATTGCAGCATATTGACCCGGTTACCTACACCAATAGCCAACGCACCACCAGAGCCCCCTTCACCAATGACCGTACAGATAATGGGCACTTGCAAACGCGACATCACTTTAAGATTGCGCGCAATGGCTTCCGATTGACCCCGTTCTTCAGCTCCAATGCCGGGATAAGCACCCGGCGTATCGATGAAGGTAATAATCGGCAATTGAAACCGTTCAGCCATTTCCATCAAACGCAGTGCTTTACGATAGCCTTCTGGCTTGGGCATGCCAAAGTTACGGAGCAGCTTTTCTTTGGTTTCTCGACCTTTTTGATGCCCAATAATCATCACTGGCTGCCCGTCAATACGCGCAGTACCGCCGACAATCGCACGATCATCTGCAAAGGCTCGATCGCCTGCAAACTCGTCAAAATCGGTGAAAATATGCTTGATATAGTCGAGTGTGTACGGCCGCATTGGATGGCGCGCGAGCTGCGCCACTTGCCATGCGCCCAAATCACCGAAAATTTTCTCAATGAGTTGCTCACGCTTGCCTTGCAGCTTGTCGATCTCTTCTTCCAAAGAGATATCGAAATCACCTTTCGCGCCGACGGCTTTCAATTCTTCGATTTGCGCCTGCAACTCTGCGATGGGTTGTTCAAAATCTAAAAATTTGAGACTCATTTAAAATTCCAAAGCTACATGATTCTTGCCAAGTTGGACTTCCAACTCGTGTATTAATTCATCGGTCGGTGTCACATACCAATCAGTGCCCGCCGCGAAATTTGCTTCTAGATCATCACGAACATAGCACAAATGCAGGGGCGTTGTCCCTTGCTTATAGGGTTCAATCACTTCTATTAACCGCTTTAACCCCTGTCCTTCTAACTGATCGGTGCGGACTTTTAAACGCAATCCACGAGCATAAAATTCACGCGCCGCAATCACCGTCATGACCTCTCGAGCAGACATTGTATTGCCACCGGAGTAATCATCAAAGCTGACCTCTCCCTTTACCCACAAAATTTGGTCTTTTTCGAGCAAATGTTGGTAGTTTTCGTATGTTTGCGCGAAGAACCGGACATCCAATCGCCCAGTTTTGTCATCCAGCGTGACAATCGCCCA
>DASSWH010000066.1:0-5607 GCA_035705175.1 Pseudidiomarina sp. | reverse complement strand
CCTTAGAACTAGATTTTACCATTGAGTATTTTGATGGTGCGGGTTTTGTGAATAACATTCGTGATGACAGCACCTTATACAGTGATACTTGGATGCAACCGGAATCGACGCGATTTCAGAATTTCGTCTCTGACGAGAGTTTGACGGCTGCAGATCTTGCCGCGCAGTTGTTAGTAGCAACGGCAATGAATGACGGTACAGCGACCACGACAGAGCCACTGTTATTGGGGCAAACGGCTGTTGAAGGACGGTCTGGAACCTTTGATTGGATTTTGAATCTGAATGATATCGGCCTGCCATGGCTACAGTTTAATTGGGAAGACGACTGTAGTCCGGCGCTCAGCCCCGAACTCAACCCTTGTGCACCCATTGAGTTTGGCGTTTTCCGTGGCAATGATCGAATTATCTATCAACGTGAATTGGGTTGGTAATGAATCGGTAAAACCGTGGTAATATAGCGGCCTCGCTGCTTGCCGTACGAAGCCCACATTGCTAAAGTGTGGTGATCAACCACTGTGCGCTGCAAAGCAACACCAGAATCACGCATAAAAATTATTAAGTAGGGATTGGCTAGTCCATGTTTAAGAAACTTCGGGGTATTTTCTCCAACGATCTGTCGATCGATTTAGGAACAGCAAACACACTCATCTATGTCAAAGACGAGGGTATTGTGTTGAACGAGCCATCGGTCGTTGCGATTCGTCAAGAGCGTTCAGGCGGTCCGAAAAGTGTCGCTGCAGTCGGCCATGCGGCCAAACAAATGCTCGGTCGTACGCCAGGAAATATCAAGGCGATCCGGCCGATGAAAGACGGCGTGATTGCAGACTTTTATGTTACCGAAAAAATGCTACAGCACTTCATCAAACAAGTGCATGACAGCCATTACTTCCGTCCAAGCCCACGCGTGCTTGTGTGCGTTCCTTGTGGTTCAACGCAAGTTGAACGTCGTGCCATTCGTGAATCTGCGCTCGGTGCTGGCGCGCGTGAAGTGCATCTGATTGATGAGCCTATGGCTGCTGCCATCGGTGCCGGCTTACCTGTTTCCGAAGCAACCGGTTCCATGGTTGTCGATATTGGTGGTGGTACCACTGAAGTCGCGATTATTTCATTGAACGGTGTCGTTTACTCCTCATCCGTGCGCATTGGTGGCGACAAGTTTGACGAAGCTATTGTGAATTACATACGTCGAAACTTCGGTTCACTGATTGGTGAAGCAACCGCAGAACGTATCAAGCATGAGATTGGATCGGCATTCCCGGGCGATGAAGTTCGTGAAATTGAAGTGCGCGGGCGCAATCTTGCAGAAGGCGTGCCACGGTCATTTACGCTGAACAGCAACGAAATCTTAGAAGCTCTGCAAGAACCACTGCAAGGTATCGTGAGCGCCGTAATGGTAGCTCTCGAGCAGTCACCACCTGAATTAGCGTCAGATATTTCTGAGCGCGGTATGGTGCTGACTGGCGGTGGAGCACTATTGCGTGACCTTGACCGTCTACTCATGGAAGAGACCGGCATTCCAGTCATTATCGCGGATGACCCGTTGACCTGCGTAGCACGAGGTGGCGGCAAAGCGTTGGAAATGATCGACATGCACGGCGGTGACCTCTTTAGTTACGAGTAGGCGGTTGCATGCAATCGCTGTTTGAACGAGGTCCCACGCTCCGTACTCGCTTGCTGCTCACGCTGGCGTTTGCTGCGTTAATGATTTTTCTCGACCACCGGCTCAATACCATGCAGCCGGTGCGTTCGTTTTTAAGTACCCTCGTTGCTCCTGTGCAATATCTCGCCGTATTACCCGAACAAGTTTTAGACCGATTGGTGTATCTGGCCCAAACCCGTTCCGCGTTGCGTGAAGAAAATGAAGCGTTGTCGCGTAAGTTGCAAGAACTTCAAATGGCCTTACAACGGCTCAATTTCCTCGAAAATGAAAATGCGCGATTGCGTCAGTTACTTGGCTCTGACGTACGCCAAACCTCACGGCGTATGGTTGCCGAAGTCGTTGCAGTAGCGACCGACCCATTTTCTCATCAAGTCGTCGTGAATAAAGGATTTGCCAATGGTGTGTACGAGGGCCAACCGGTACTTGATGATCGTGGAATTGTTGGTCAAGTCCTTAGCGTAGGCCGCAATACGGCGCGAATTTTACTCTTAGCTGACCAAAGTCATGCCATTTCGTTGCGAGCTGAACGGAATGATATTCGTGTTTTGGCTCAAGGTTTTGGTGATCTACAGCGTGTCGAACTTAAATTTATTCCGCACAGCACCGAATTGAAAGAGGGAGATGTATTGCTCACATCCGGACTCGGTGGGGTATTCCCAGAAGGCTATCCGGTTGCACGAATTATATCGATAGACCGCGACGAACGACTGCAATACGCCAAAGTGTTGGCTGAACCCTTTTCACAACTTGACCGCATTCGTTCGGTCTTGCTGTTGTGGCCCGCTGATGCAGCAGAATCGCCAGTTTATGATGAGCCTGTAGAAGCTGGAAGCGAATTGACCGAGGAGGCCGATGATGTGGATTAAGTCTGGCCTCATGCCTTTATTGGTAAGCTATGTAGTGGCGATGGTTCTGATGGTGATGCCGCTGCCGTCGATATTGGAGGCATGGCGCCCCGACTGGCTCAGCCTATTGATTATTTATTGGTTGTTAGCCATTCCGCATCGTGTCGGTGTCGGCACAGTGCTGATTCTCGGTTTACTTGCTGATATTTTGATGGGCTCGGTGTTTGGAATCTACGCCACCGCATTGCTGATTATGGCGTATCCGGCGATTCGTCATTTTCAACGAATCCGCAACTATTCACTGACTCAACAGGCGATTATTGTCGGTATGCTCATACTGGTAAAACGCGCTATTGTGTATGAACTGGAACATGTATTGAACGATGCTGTGTTTCATCTGCCCTATCTATATCCGGTGCTGTCGTCAGCCATTTTATGGCCGTGGATTTATTTAATCTTGCGCCAGTATCGCCGTCGTTATGCCATTCGCTAGGTAGCTGTTATGGAACTTATTCTTGCGTCCGCATCGCCTCGCCGTCGCGAATTATTACAACTGCTCGATCGACCCTTTCAGGTGCTCGTAACGCAGGTGCCAGAGCAACGCGAGAGTGGCGAGTCGCCGTTGGATTACGTGCGTCGACTTGCCCGCTCCAAAGCGTCGGCAGGTTTACAGTTATGGCGGCAGCAACAGCATAGTGACGCCATTGTGATCGGCTCCGATACTATCGTAGTGTTGGACGATATAGTTCTAGAAAAGCCTCAAGATGAAGCCGATTTTCGTCGCATGATGGCACTCTTGTCGAATCGCAGCCATCAGGTACTCACAGCGGTTGCGGTTACAAATGGTGAGCGCGAAGAAGTCGACGTAGTGGCAGCTACAGTTAGCTTCAAAGCACTTTCTCCGGCAGAAGTGAACGCCTATTGGCAAAGTGGTGAGCCGATTGATAAAGCAGGCGGCTATGGCATTCAAGGGCGGGCCGCAAAGTTCGTTACTCGCGTCGAGGGAAGTTACTTGGCTGTGGTAGGATTACCCTTATACGAAACCGAGCAATTATTGCAGGCGGTTGAGGGCACGATGCAATCGGGTCCTAATGTCACCAGTGAAGGAACTTAGCCTGTGAGCGCAGAAATTTTAATGAACGTGACGCCGACCGAGACGCGCGTGGCGCTAATCGAGAACGGTATCTTGCAAGAACTTCATATTGAACGCCAAGCGAAGCGTGGGTTAGTTGGCAATATTTATGTCGGCAAGGTATCGAGAGTGTTACCAGGTATGCAGGCGGCGTTTGTTGATATTGGTCTCGATAAAGCCGCATTCTTGCATGCATCCGATATTGTTACGCACATCGAACAAGTTGAAGAAATTGACGCGAAACCTATGCGTAGTACCGCTGATATCGCGCAGTTGGTTCGTCCCGGGCAACAAATCCTCGTGCAAGTGATTAAGGACCCATTGGGAACCAAAGGTGCTCGCTTGACTACGGATATTACAATTCCATCGCGCTATATGGTGTTGATGCCGCAATCTCCCCACGTCGGAATCTCCCAGCGTATTGAAGACGAGAAAGAGCGTGATCGATTGAAACGCGCTGCGGAACCGTATTGTGATAGTGATGGTGGTTTTATTGTCCGTACTGCCGCCGAGGGAGCAAGCGATGATGATATTCGTCGTGATGCTGCATTTCTGCGACGCTTATGGGACACCATCCAGAAACGCCGCAAGGCTATGCGAAAAATTGGTCTTGTTTATGAAGATCTAAATTTATCGTGTCGTATTCTGCGTGACTTTGTTGGTGAGCAGATTGAACGCATCCGCGTTGATTCGCGAGTGACCTTCGACTTGCTCAATGAGTTTGTCACCGAATTTGTTCCAGAGTTAACCGAAGCGTTGGAGTATTACACAGGTGATCGGCCGATCTTCGATTTGTTCGATGTTGAGAATGAAGTTCAACGGGCACTGGATCGTAAGGTTGAACTCAAGTCCGGTGGCTCGATTATAATTGACCAGACGGAAGCGATGACGACCATCGATATCAATACCGGTGGTTTTGTCGGACACCGCAATCTTGAAGAAACCATCTTCAATACGAATATTGAAGCGACTCAAGCCATCGCGCGGCAGCTACGGCTGCGCAATTTGGGCGGCATCATTATCATCGACTTTATCGACATGCAGAATAATGATCACCGTAAGCGGGTGTTGCATAGTCTTGAACAAGCACTTGCTAAAGATCGCGCAAAGACCTCAATCAATGGGTTTACAACATTGGGACTGGTAGAAATGACTCGCAAACGTACTCGCGAGAGTTTGGAACATGTGTTGTGTTCCGAATGTCCGGTCTGCAGCGGTCGGGGTTCCATGAAAACCGTGGAAACGGTCTGCTACGAAATTATGCGTGAAATCGTGCGGGTGAATCGAGCGTATGCAGCTGATCATTTTGTGGTGTATGCATCGCCGAAGGTGGCTGACAGTTTATTGAACGAAGAATCTCATGCACTGGCAGAGTTAGAAGTATTTATTGGCAAGCAAGTGCGTATTTCCATTGAGCCGCTCTATCATCAAGAGCAATTTGACGTGGTCATGATGTAGCTATGTGGCGCGTATCCGCACGTTGGGTCTACCGAACTCTTTTGTACAGTGTCGCGATTACACTGGTGTTGTTTGCTGTGCTACTCACTATTCTTCGCTACCTGTTGCCCCAATTGCCGGACCTGACCACACAGGCCGAAGCCTTCGTTTTTCAACAATATAATGTACAGACAGAAATTGGGCGATTAAGTGCTGACTGGCGCACCAGTGGACCTCAAATTGTACTGCATGAACTGCAAGTGCAACCGTCGGTACAACAGGCGACGCGAGCCGTATTACCGGAAGCTCGTGTCCATCTTAATTTCTGGGAAAGTCTGCGTACGTGGACATTACAGTTTGAACAAATTACCTTAGCCGATGCGACCTTTACCTATGACCTACGGGATGTTGCTGCGGTCGAAGGATTACCTGTCAATGAATTGATCCCGCGCTTTTTGCTCAATCAGTTAGATATGGTGGTCATTGAAGATAGTACGGTTGAGTTAATTAACTTGGTTGGCATTGAGCGCGTG
>DASSWH010000065.1:0-9047 GCA_035705175.1 Pseudidiomarina sp. | reverse complement strand
AGAAACTTCAGTTCAAACAGAGCATCTTTACGCCCGATCATTTCTACTTCGACAGCGTTCTCGAGTAGCATCCGTTGACCGACCTTCGGCGCTCGGTTGCTGCGCAAATGCGCCAGCACACGATGCGAGTCCACAATGCGTTCAACTAGCACTTCGACTTTGCCACCAGCGCCTTCTTCTTGACTAAGCTTGTGCCCCAGCAATCGCGCTGGAATAACCCGAGTATCATTGAATACCAACACGTCGCCCGCATGGAGCTGCTCCACAACAGCAGTGAATTGACTATGCGTGACATTGCCCGAAGGACCATCGAGACACAACATGCGACTGGCACTGCGCTCGGGTTGCGGATATCGGGCAATTAATTCGTCTGGTAGTTCGAATGTAAAATCAGAAACGTTCATTGCTGGCGGTTCATTCATGTGGCTTGCGGGAGGCGTACTTTACCTGTTTTGTTGCGCAAAAAAAAGACGCATCACGAGGATGCGCCTGAATAGATGACAACCGATCTTATGACCAGTTAAAAGGAGTACGTGACCGCTTCAGCTAATAGATCACTCGCTCCATCAGAACCTGAACATTCGGTCACATTACGCTTCGAGAAAATGAAGATTTTGTCCTCACCACCTTGCTCTTTGTCACCTGCACCTTCGAGGATGAAGGTAATGTTCTCGCCGTTCGGTAACGACCGCAGCGTCCGTCCATAGTCGCACAAGGTTTGCGCCATGGTTTGCTCAAACTGTGCAATACGTTCCGCGCGCTGCTGCTCGCGCTCTGCTCGACGCGCTAATACTCTCTGCTGCCGCTCCGTATTCATTGCCTGCAACTTCAAAGTTTCGGCCTCGACTTCGGCCTCTAACTCACGCATTTCTTTGCGCGCCTTCTCAAGCTCACTCTCAATCTTCACTAAACCTTCACCGTTTGCTGAACGACGTGAGAACTCAAGGTCGCGGATCTTACGACTGACATCACGAAGTTCACGGCTCGTGTCGCGGATAGCACGGGTGATGTCGCGCATTTGCTGCCGCGATTCGTCTGCTTCGCCATTACTAGTCCAAACCGAATCACCATCAATGACTATTTCTTGTGATTCGATAATGACTTCCATTTCATCGCCAAGCGCTTCAAGCGCCTCCAGAGACTCCAGCGATTCAAAAGAGTCACCTGAATACATGCGTACCAGCTCATCGCCATCCTCACCACCGCGTATCACTTCAATTTGCGGCGCAACACTGGCAATTCCTGGAGTTGGAGGCATGGGAGGAGTCGGTGCACCGTCACCAAAGAACATCCGGAAACTATTGCTGCCTATTTGGGTACGATAGACTACACCTTGACCCGCCAGGTAGCTGTACTCTAACTTCCGTCCAAAGCCAAAGTGGCGGTCACTCGAGTTATCTTGCTTCAGTGATGTTTCAAAAATGCTATTCATAATTTCTAATTGCTTGCGCAACTCGGCGCGTTGCTCTGAGCTCGCGTGAGCGGTCAGCGCGACCGAGCCTACTGCTAATGCTACTGCTGAAGCGATCATTAATTGACGCATAAGTATTACTCCTGAGTACTATTCATCGGGCTCATCGGATAGCTACTTTGTTGCAGCCAATCTTCTGAAAATTGTTGTAATTGATTCGCAAAAAATACTTGGTCATCTTCACGTTGTGCATTGACGTAACGGATTAAATCTTCCATATCGTCCTGACGCTCTTGTCGGTTGGTTGCCAAGACGTAATTCACTAGTTGCTGATTGGCAGCGCCAAGCTCACTGCGAAAGTCTTCGCGGAAATCTTCACGTAAATTGCTCGCGTAATTGGCTAATGTGAGTTGCTGCGCCGCGCCATATTCATTCAGACGTTGCTCCACCATTGCCGTTAATTTGGCTTCATCAACACCACCACCAAAAGTGATGGAGAATCCATCGCTCGTGCTATTTACCTGCACTTGGCCGATCACTAACACCATGGCAAATGCCGATGCAGCTAATGAGGTCATGGGTAACCATGGCTTCTGCCACCACCGTAGTGTGTTTGCGGCAGTCGTTCGGAAGGTACGCTCACGGGGCCACTCTGGAACCGGCTCATTCACCAACTCATCGGCTGTACGTTGCAGCCACTGCTCAAAATTCTGGTGCTTACTCATACGACCTCCACCAATTCTTGTAACCTACTCACCGCGCCATATAACCTTGATTTTACGGTGTTTAATGGCGTTTCAGTTTGCTGGGCAATTTCTTGCAAACTGAAATGCTGAAAAAACTTCAATTCAACAACGACACGCTGCTCTATCGGCAATTCTTGCATCGCTCGCACTAATCGCTGACCTTGCTGTTGCCCTGAATAGACAGCCTCGGGGCTATCCCAATCGGCGGTCGAAGCTTCCTGCTCAAAATCATAATCCGCTTCAAACGACTTGCGACGGCGGTAGTGCTCAATACAACGGTGATGCGCAATGGTCATCATCCAATTCTTGAATGAGCTTTCGCCACGCCAGGCTGCCAAATTACGGAATACCGACAGAAATACTTCCTGCATTAGATCAAGTGCATCGTCGCGGTTGCTCACCATGCGCAGGGCATAGTTGTAGACCAATCCTTCGTAGCGCTTGACGAGTTCGAGCCATGCTTGTTTATTATTTTCGAGCGCTCGTTTGACGAGGCGCTGATCAGACGGTGCAAACACAGAATGATTCCCTTTATCACAGCGGCGTATCCGCTAGCTTCAATACTGTAGTCGAAACCGCATTAGAAAAAGTTTTTTGCGGGCAAAAAAAAAGAGACCGAAGTCTCTTTTTTACGAATCACATTTCTCTAGCTCTTACGCGACTCCGAAAGAAGCCTTGAGAATATAGAAGAAGATAATCGACATAATCGCCCCGGCTGGGAGGGTGACCACCCAAGATACGACGATGTTGCGAACCACACCCATATTCAATGCTGCGATACCACGCGCCATGCCGACACCCAATACGGCACCAACCAAAGTTTGTGTGGTTGAAATGGGTAGCCCCGTACCTGAAGCAATAACAACCGTACTCGCAGCTGCCAACTCTGCAGCAAAGCCACGACTTGGAGTTAAGTGTGTGATGCCTTTACCGATGGTGGCGATAACGCGACGCCCCAGCATCGCTAAACCCAGCACGATACCAAACGCGCCAACAGGTAATACCCACCATGCGAGACGTGCTTTGCTTTCAATTTCGCCGCCGCTTTCAACAATGCTAACCACTGCAGCGAGTGGTCCGATAGCATTTGCAACGTCATTTGAACCGTGCGCAAAGGCCATGGCACATGCCGTTACGATCATCAAGATAGCAAACACTTTTTCGACATTGGTGTAATGCATATCCTTATCTGCAGTCGGGTCAAACTTGATTCTCGAAATCGCAAACCGACCAAGAATACCCACCACAATACCAACGCCCAGAGCAATCATGAAGCTTTGGAACATCGAGAACTGAAGACCAACGTGCTTCAGACCTTTGGTGAGCGTAACCAATGCGATAACAAAACCGGTGAGCACCATATAAAGGGGCACATACCGTTTTGCCATTGCAAAAGGATTGTCCTGGTCAAAGATTAGCTTTTGTGCGCTAAGGAATACAAAATAAGCCAGTAGACCGGCTATCAGCGGCGTCACAACCCAACTACCGATGATACCAGCGACACTGCTCCAATTGACCGAGTCAGCACTCACACCAACCGCAGCAAAGCCAACAATGGCGCCGATAATTGAATGTGTGGTAGACACCGGCCAACCGAGCCACGATGCAATAAGCAGCCAAAAGCCAGCCGCCAGTAGCGATGCGATCATACCGAACACTAAAATTTCTGGTGTATCGACAAAATAAGCAGAATCAATAATACCTTTACGGATAGTCGATGTGACCTCACCGCCGGCTAGGTAGGCTCCGGCAAACTCGAAAATCATTGCAATAATGATGGCTTGCTTAATGGTTAACGCTTTCGAACCGACCGAGGTCCCCATAGCGTTAGCAACATCATTCGCACCGATACCCCAGGCCATGAAAAAAGCAAAAGCTGCAGCCAGCAGAATGAGCGTGAGGTTATACGTAGAAATAATATCCATCGTGAGTCTCCTGTTAGACGCGGGCGAGCATGAGCTCGAAACGCGCACCAACGCGCTCTGCAAGGTCTGCTAAATCACCTACCCAATCCAAAATTTGGTAGAGGAACATAGCATCGAGTGGATTCATGTTTTGTTCGTGTGCACGCAATTGTCGACGCAATTGAATTTGCAGCACGTCTGTATCTTGTTCAATTCCATCCAATTCTGAAATCATGTTGTCGACGATCTTCCGCTCACGACCGCGGAATCCAGCTTCTAACAGATCATCAAATTCGCTAATGGTTTCTTTGGCTTTGTCCGTTGCATCGAGGCAACGTTGTAAATAGGCGTCAAAGCCTTCAACCATATCAGCTGGAATTTGCATTTCGCGACCCGTAATGAGTCCGGAAATATCTTTCGCTTTATTCGCAATACGGTCTTGCTGCGATACCAACTCGAGTAAATCAGTGCGCTCAACTGGCATAAATAAACCACCAGGGAGATTCAGTCGAATTTCTCGCTTTAAATCGTCAGCGGCTTTTTCGGTGCGAACAATTTCTTTACGGTGGGTTTCAGCTTCTTTCCAATCGCCTTTGTATACAGCTTGGAAGAAAGGTTTGAGGGCCATTGCACAGTCATGGACCTGTTCAATGTGCTCGATCATCGGTTTGATCGGCGATTTGGCAAACATGCCAAGAAACGAATTTGCAGACATAAAAGGTCGCCTTTGTTGCTGCGGATGAAACGTTTTGTATGGGTTGCGCATACTAGCAAAGATTACTGTGAACGCAATTTTTTATTGCCGCTTGTCTCGTGGCAATAACCCTCGTATTGTAATTCAATCTTTAACCAATGTAAGTGGAACTTTATGTTTGAATGGATTTTATTACCGGAGGCGTGGATTGCGTTAGCCACGCTGACCGCATTAGAGATTGTTTTGGGTATCGACAATATTATCTTTATATCGATTCTCGTGGGCCGTTTACCCGAATCACAACGGCAAAAGGCTCGGCAAATTGGTCTGATGTTAGCGATGGGTATGCGCATCGCCCTGCTACTCTCGATTGTCTGGGTGATGGGACTAACCGAACCCCTGTTCTACGTGTTCGACATGGGTTTCTCGGGACGAGATCTGATTCTCTTTTTTGGTGGTTTATTCCTGCTCGGGAAAAGTACACTGGAAATTCACCATGCGCTTGAAGGTACGCACGAGCAAAAGAGTGGCGGTAAAGCGGCGACTTTCGCCGCCATCATTACTCAAATTGCTGTCGTCGATATCGTCTTCTCACTCGACTCCGTCATCACTGCGGTCGGTCTCGTTGACTATGTGTCAGTCATGATTATTGCGGTGGTGGTTGCGGTCCTCGTCATGATGGTGGCTGCGAAAGCGATCGGTGATTTCGTTGATACCCATCCAACCATTAAGATGCTGGCATTGAGCTTTTTGATACTGATTGGCTTCACATTAATGGGCGAAGGACTGGGCTTCCACGTTCCGAAGGGCTATGTGTATTTTGCGATGGCATTCTCGTTGCTGGTGGAATTGTTAAATATTCGCATCCGCAAAAAACGCGACCCTATTCACTTGAAAAAGCGACTTGAAGAATAAGTCGGTGAGAATATAAAAAAACCCGCGGCAAGCCGCGGGTTTTTAGTTTTTGTCTCAGGTTCAAGGGCTTAGAACTGATAAGACAAATTCACGAATGCACGGCGACCTAAGTAGTCATACTGTGAAGCGTAAATGGTGTTACCCGCTACCGCTACCGCAGAAGGACCCGCTTTTGGAGGCTGCTTGTCAAAGATGTTCGCGACACCGAAGGTCACATCTAAACCATCAAACAAGCGAGTTTGTGCTGACAGCGCATGAACCACGTATGTTGGAGTGTCTGCAACAAAGTTGACAGTTTCACCGCGATATTGCAGTTCGTTCCCGTTGGTATACAAATAGTAGTTTGATGTTTTATCAACGTACCGCGCGTTCCAGGTGAACGTCCAGTCATTCGTCATCAGGCTGGTGTTCAGTGTACCGATATGTTTCGGATTACTGATACGACCGATGAATGAGACCGGATCGCTGTCTGGGAACTGCTGGAATACACGCTCAATTTGGATCGTGTGGTTTAACGTTGAACGTAACTCACCCAGTGGGGTATCCGCATTGAAGGTCGCTACGATATCAACTCCACGAACCAACTGTTGCGCAACGTTCACATAACCACCGCGAACCGTATCGATACCGTAGTCACCGTTGGTTCCGTCACGACGCGTGATCTGATCACAGAACGGCTCGTTATCGAAGTTTTCTGAGCCATAGCACAGGTTCAATACGTTCGAACCGCCTACGTTCGATACCTGATCGTCAATTGTTACCTTGTAGTAATCCACTGACGCGGCCCACATACGCTCTGGACTTTCCCAAATAAAGCCGAAGCCTTCAGAGACAGATGTCTCAGCTTGCAGCTGACCCGCGCCACCACCGGTGATGGATGTCATTGAACTACCAATACCAGCAATGTACGACTCTGGAATACCTGCAGCAGCACAGTTTTCACGAATCAGTGGGTTTTCAGATTCTACCCAGTTGATACATGGATCGATGTTCTGACCCAAGAAACCAGTTTGGTTGTCTAGGTAGAGTTCGAACAGTGCTGGCGCACGGAATGACGTTCCGCGTGAAGCACGTGCTCGTAAACCACCACCGATAGACCAGTTCATACTGACTTTAAACGTGGTATCGCTGCCGTATGCGTCGACATCAGTCCAGCGTGCAGAACCGGTTACATCTAATGATTCTACCAGCGGTAGGTCACGTAAAACAGGTGCTGATAGCTCACCATACACAGCTTTAGTTTTCGATTTACCAGCAGTAATACCAGCACCACTTAAACCCCATGAGTTACCCCGCAGAGTTTCGACCCCTGGAGTGTCTTTGAGCTCATCGGTTTGATAGTAAATACCGACCGCTGTCGCTAATGGGCCTGATGGTAAGTCAAGAATGTCACCCGTAATATATGCATCAAAGGTGTCTTGCTTGTAGATGGTGTTACCGACTTCGTCGCCAAACAAGAAGGCTTTGACGTCAGCGCCTGGGTTACCGTTCATGTGGTCCCATGAGAACCAGTCTACCGGCACACAGTCACGACCTGATAAAGGTGATTGCTCGCCTTCACACGGACCCGCACCAATCAGGTTCAGCTGTGCCATGATCATGGAATCACGCAAGATGATTTTCTGAGCGTATTCGCCTTTGTTGTATGAACGCTGGTACGACATATCCCAGTTCCAGAAGCCGATTGCACCCTCAAGACCGATAACGCCGCGGGTGTAGTCAACGGTTGTTGTACTGCCAAAGTGATCGGTGATGGCGACTGGTAATACAAGCTCAGATCCAGACCAACCTTCAGCTAAATTTAATGGTACAAAACCGATATCTGCCGTCCAGAACTGACGAGCACTGTTGATTTCAGTCTCACGGCTGCTGTGTAGGAACTCACCATACAGCGACATGCTATCGCCCAAGTCATAATCAGCTTGGATAAATGCTGACGTCACCGAGGTTTCAGGAATCATGCTTTGCGTTCTTTGGAACGGATGTTGACCGTTCAACCAGCCGTCAGATTCCTTGTTCCAACCTGCCCAATACCAGCCAGCTGGTGCGCTATTAACGAACTCATCATCATAGAAGTCGCCACCTGCTTGTGGGAAACCATAACCGGTCTCATCAAACAATAGACGACCGCCACCGAAGCCACGATATAAGCCGTAACCAGTACCATTACAGTGAAATTCGCCGGTACGCGGATCGATTGGATCAGCACGTTCGCCTGTTTCAGGGTCAAAGAAATAACGCTCATTACAAGCAAAATAGTCACGGTCAGAACGCTGTAAACCAGTGTTGACGTTGTGGTCTAGCACGATACGATAAGAGCCGCTTTCAAAAGACTCACCGTAGGTACCATTTAAGCGATAGGTTTCGCCGCCGCTATCCATGGGCTTGCTACCACTGAAGTTCACACTGGCATCGTCGCCCTTTTTGGTGATGATGTTGATTACACCAGCAACCGCGTCAGAACCATAGAGTGAAGATGCGCCGTCTTTCAAAATTTCGACCCGCTCAATTGCAGCCACTGGCAATGAGTTCATGTCGTACGCAGCAACCTGACCACGGGTACCCGCAGGTCCGGCACGGCGTCCGTTCAAGAGTACCAAGGTACGGTTGGCGCCAAGACCGCGCATTGAGATGGACTCATTACCTGCACCACCGGCGGTGACGAAACCAACCGAGTACGCAGAGATGAGCTGGTCAGAGCCGGCTGCAATGGTGGTAGTACGGAGTAGTTCACCGAGCGTGCTCAAACCTTGTTCGGTCGCTAATTCAGCACTGATGATTTCAATCGGAGTAGCGCTGTCTAAACCGTCGGTACGAATACGAGATCCGACAACGGTAATTCGTTCAGCGCGTTCAGCTTCTTCTTCGTCCTGTTCGTCTTCCGCTTGCGCAAAAGCGGCACCAGACAACAATAGTGTTGAGCTGGCGCCGAATGCCAATGCGATGCGAACAGATTTTGCGAGTCTGTTTGCTTTCATGGGAGATCCTTGGATTGTAAAAACAACTTATTATATTTATTTTACGGGCACTAGTTGCCTAGACAACTTGAGCGTTTGCCCGCTACGTGTCGGTCATTTAGGGAGAACAACCTTAGTCATAAAATTACAATGTAAGAGCCATGTCAACTGTTTTATGACGAATATTTCAGATATGCGACGAAACGTAAGCAAATGTGTATTGAACAGAAAATACACGATAAAAGGCATAAAAAAAGCTGGCACATGCCAGCTTTTTTATCGAAAAATTTAACGTTTTTTAAAAACTATAGACCAAGGTTACCGCAGTTTCGGTATCTAGCTTTTCCAACGATTGGTCTTCAAGATTAGAATTGTGAGTGCCCGCCACGGAGAATTTCAACGCCAAACGGCTATTGATAT
>DASSWH010000064.1:0-3868 GCA_035705175.1 Pseudidiomarina sp. | reverse complement strand
TGCGACTGCTTGTACCGGATTATCCGGCCAGGGATGCTTAGGATAGCGCCCTTTCATTTCTTTTTTGACCTCTTGATATGCATTTTGCCAAAAACTTGCCAAATCTCTTGTGCGCTGCAACAGTCGCCCTGCTGGCGAGAGTAAATCCAAGGTCAATGTCACTTGCTGACGGGCAACTCGAGGTGATACTGGCTCGCCAAAAACTTCTTGTAACTTCACCGCGACGGTCGGTTGATCAGCGGTATAGTCAATGGCATGCGTCCTACCGCTCGGCGCTTGCCAAACCGCTGGACATTCTTGTTCAAGCAATTGTTGATGAGTATAGGGCAATTGCTGCTTAAGCGCTGACAACGGATCCCATCGCTGTAGATCGTTGAGAGTCTGCAGCGACGACCAATAGGGTGCAGCCCACGTAGTTAGTTCACGTTGTAATACAGCCGCTTGTAAATGAGGTAAATCGAGATCAGGAGCGACCTCTCTGAGCAGGGCCAACCGTGCTAACCATTGCCGACTTGCTGTCGTCCAATGAAAAGGCAGATCGTCAAGTGTTCGCGCTGGCTGCTCTTGGCAGGCAACGACTAGTGCTGCAATACGTTGCTCCGACGAAATACTCCCAGGAAGTTCTTGTTCTTTCAACACGATGGCGCCGAGTCGCCATTGTCGCCGCTGTTGCAGGCGTTGTTGCGGACCGAAAAAGCCAGCATAAATGCGCTCTTCGATATGCACTGCGGGGTGCTCAAGGTCTGATTCAACCAAAGGAATAACCGTGCGTAAAATAGCATCTGCGCTGTGTTCACTAAAACTCAAATCAAGCGCGAGTAGATAATCTGTTCGTGCACTGTCGGCAGCCTCATGCATGCGAGCACCGCCGCCGTAGACGAGAACATAACGGTCACTGGATCCACGTCGTTGAGCGATACGATCAGCAAAGCCATACAACAACAACTCAGCTTGATTTGCGCTTTGCCAGGCATGCTGTGCAGCATCTGCACTTAACTTAAAATGTTGTTGCCAATGGTGCCAACGCTGCCGTGCCAAACCCTGTAATTTTGCCGGCGGTAGCGGAAACTGTTGCCTATGTCCACGTGCCGGTTGTTCTAACTGTGCAACAACCAGCGCCGCCAAGCTTTGCATAGCCGTCGAGCCTGCTGCCGCGGCACGAATCATCAGCCCATAACGAATATCGGTGCCGAGCTGTCCCAGCGCCTTTCCAGAAGCTGTCACATGGGTGGACGTGCCATGTCGAGTGAGGGCTCCCCAATCGATTAAGAGCGACTCGCACACATCAATATGTGTATAATTCGGTGAGGTCAAAAAGCGCATTTGTGCCGGCTCACTTCCCCAACGTTTGCACTCCAAGACAAACTGAGTGAGATCAGCAATTTCGATCTCCGCTGGGTTGTAATCACGCATCCCGTGCTCGTCTTGTGCAGCCCATAATCGAAAGCAAACGCCAGGACCCAAACGTCCGGCTCGGCCGGCTCGTTGTGTCGCAGAGGCTTTACTAATCCGCTTCGTTAATAAACGGCTGATGCCATGTTGCGGATAAAAGTGCGCGCTACGCTCACGACCGCTATCTACTACCACATCAATACCGGGTAAAGTAACACTCGTTTCTGCAATATTGGTGGCTATTATCACCCGTTTCTTCGCGGCGGGCCGCAAAACTCGCTCTTGTTCCTCTCGTTGAAGTTGCCCATGCAAGGGTAAATACTCAACATCATCGCGAACTGGCAAACCTGCCAGCACGCGATCAATTTCTGCGCTACCAGGCACAAAAACTAAGACTCCGTGTTGGGCTCGCTCGATAGCCTCATGAATCACTGGAATGAGCGCTTGTTGATAATGCTGATCTGGGCGCACCGGCCGATGTTCAATGGTGATAGGAAATTGACGACCTTCACTGCGAATCATTGCATCGGTTTCAAGCCAAGTTGCGATAGCGGCGGCAGGAATGGTAGCTGACATCACTACAACACTCAGATCGGTGCGTAAACTCAATGTGTCTTGCAACATCGCTAAGGCTAGGTCACCGGCTGCATTGCGTTCATGAAATTCGTCAAAGATCACCAAGCCGACTGTGGCGAGTTCAGGATCATTTTGCAGCTGTTGAACAAAGAGTCCCTCGGTCATGACGACGAGACGAGTGGTGGCACTGGTACGACTATCACCACGAATCTGATAACCCACTTGTTGACCGACAGTCTCACCCAATTGCCCCGCTAAATAATGAGCAATCGACAGCACAGCTAAACGGCGCGGTTGTAATAAAATAATTTTTTTGGATGCGTGCAGGTGCTTTAACAGCGCCAGCGGCAACAGTGTCGATTTACCCGCGCCAGGTGGTGCTTCGATAACAAGACGTGCTGCCGGTGCTGCCAGTTTCTCGAGAATGGAGGGCAGCAACGCTGCTATCGGCAGCGTTGCATTTGTGTTCATTTACTGACTATGCAACAAACGTGAGATCGTGCGAATACCGAGCGCTGTTGCGCCCGCCGCGTTCAAAGCTGTCGCAGTACCGTGATAAGCGCCGGCGATATCGAAATGCAACCAACCGTCGCCATTACGCGGAGCAAAGTTCAGCAGGAACCCGGCTGCATTACTCGCACCGCCGGTGCCACCACCTTTTTGCGGACGACTATTCGCGGTATCCGCAAAGGGTGACGGACAATTCTTTTTGTGCCAGTGTTGCAACGGTAATCGCCACAGCAGCTCGTTGGTTTCTTCAGCCAGTGCCAAGGCACGATTAGCTTGGGTGTTATCCACGCTGAACAGGGCATTGTATTCGTTACCGACCGCAACCTGCGCTGCACCGGTTAGAGTTGCCGCATCAATAATCAATGGCGCCCCCGTTTCACCGGCATACTGCAATCCGTCGGCTAAGACTAAGCGACCCTCAGCATCGGTATTCACGATTTCAACTGTCATTCCATTTTTGTAGGTGATGATGTCACCGAGTTTGTAAGCGTGCCCATCAATTAGGTTTTCCGCACAGCACAGCACCAGTTGCACGCGTTCTTTCAGCCCTTGCTGAATGGCCAGAGCAAGCGCAGCAGCAACAGTCGCGGCACCGGCCATATCACACTTCATTGAAACCATACCTTCACTGGACTTGATACTGTAGCCACCACTATCAAATGTAATCCCTTTTCCTACTAGCACGGCCTGCGTCGGTGCATCTGCATTGCCAGTTGGGTTGTAATCCACAATCAGCATCAGTGGCGGCTTGATGCTGGCACGGCCAACGGTATGAATACCGGTCCAGCCCTCGGTCAGCAGATCATCGCCCTTGATGACACGACACTGAACGTGCTCTTTGCCAACCGCTGTGAGCTTTTCAATCACTCGTTCGGCTAATGATTCCGGATATATTGCATTCGGCGGCAAGTTCACCAGCTCACGAGCCCAAACGGCCATGTCGTGCAACTGATTCAGGTGTTCGACGACCTGCGCATCGTGCGCCGCCCAGTGGATCGTATTTTTGCTGAGTGTGTCCATGTAACCGCGCGCAAAGGCCCATTGCCGTTCTTGGTCCCAGTCATTGCCACTCAGGGCGACACTGTGGATGCCCAAACTGTCCAACTGACGACCGGCGCGCTGAATTTTGCGTAAGTTCTCTGCTTCATCAGCCTCAAGGTAAATAGTCGCAGCCTGATCACCTGGATAAACAGCCGCACTCGCCTTCCAACCACTTAGGGTAGGTTTGGCTGAGGATAAATGAATTGGATACGCAGTAGACATGTGACACAGCTCCCAGTATGTTTGCGAATTCTTTCTATGGTATCCAACCAGTGTGGGGCTGACAATGAAGTTTATCAAGCCACTTATCGGCGCAAGGCTGGAAAAACGCTACAAACGATTCCTAGCC
>DASSWH010000063.1:0-3500 GCA_035705175.1 Pseudidiomarina sp. | reverse complement strand
GTGATAAATGCCAGCACAATAATGGCCGTCGGCACCAACACGATGGTCGCGACAATGCCAGGCAAATAGTTCTCCACTATCGGGGCCAGCCATAACCCCGCTAAGAAGCCGAGGATAACGGTCGGTAAGGCCTCCATAATTTCAACGGTGGGCTTCACCACTTTGCGCACCGCCGGCGACATAAAGTATGCCGTGTACACCGCTGCAGCAAGGCCAATGGGTACAGCGAATAACATAGCGTAAGCAGCAGCTTTGATGGTCCCGAATGAAATAGGTACCAAGCTGAACTTGGGTTCGAAGTCATCTGAACCTGAGGTCGACTGCCAAACATAATCAGGTTCTTGGTAACCTTCGTACCAAATTTCTTGCCATAAGCCACTCCAGGTGACTTCGGGGTGTTCATTGTCTAAATCAAAGACGTGCAGTTGGTCATCACTGAGCATCATCAAGGTATTGGCGCGCGGGTCAATCACGACGCGTTCTGCCTGCACACCGTCTGGCTTGTCTTGGTATAGATCAGCTTCTGATGTGGTATGGAATACGCCTAAGGTGCCTTCCTCATTCACGGTGTAGAAGGTACGGCGATAGTATTCTGCGACAATGTCGACAATGGCACTGGTGCCCGATTTGAATTCGCGGATATATTGATAGCGACGGCCATCCTCGCCAGATACTTCAAACCACTGTGTGATCAAGCCCGAGCTGTGCCCCAACATGATTGAGCTGGCGCCCGCGAGCAGTTGCATACTCGTGACTTCACCAAAACGACGTTGATCGATCGTCAACAATTGCTTCTCGCTGACCTCACCGCTCCGACTGACGTCATAGATGTACAACCGATTCGCTTGGCGAACGATAACTTGGCGCAGATCAGGGGTTACCACGACTTGCTCAATTGCACCGGTAACGGGAAGTTCCGTGAACTTGGACTCCAAACTCACTGCACCGGTGATGAAGTTGCGAGATGCGCTAATCGAATTCACGATAGCCGTACCATCTGCTGTGACGGCTGCGAATAAACTCGCATCACCATCATATTCATAGGCTAATTGAACCAGATTGCGGCCTTTGGGGTCGACTTGAATAGGTGCGTCTTCAGTGATGATCGAAATTGCTGGCGTAGTGCTACGTTGCCCATTCGCGAATTGCGAGCGAAATTTAGGTTCAATAATGACGACCTCGCCTCCCGCAATGGCATAGGCATATCGATTACTCTGCGGCTGCGTTCTCGCAAAAGCAGTGGGTGCTGAGGGGGTAACTTGCTGCTGTAACAACACGTCACCAATCGACGCATTCGAGCGCGGAAGCGCTTGCAACGCAAAAAAGGTCAGTTGCCCGGAATCGGCAAAGCGGTAGCCAATTTCTGAGTGTTCCTCCATACCTAAAGCAACGGTCGTTGCCTCACCGGGAACAGCAAAAGAAGTCTGCTTCTCAATATCGACACCGCGGAAGATCGGTTCAACGACATAGAGCAAATAAAAGAAGATCAACAACAAAGCGACTAAAACTAAGACACCGCCGAAGGTCACGCCCCATCGCGCGGCTCTATCTTTGAGTAGTCGTATATTGCTGCCTCCCATTCGATTGGGTGTAGATGCCGCCATGCTTGCCCTCAGAAATTAGCTCGTGAAATTTACTGGCTGCAAGTATAGCGGCAAACTATGACAGTATTGTTACAGCGCTGTCATATTTCTGCCATGAAAGTATCTTTTTTCACCGAAAGTTGTCTATGCAGCTGCACTCACAGACTGTTTAGGTAAGTCGAGCAAAGTCGCTTGAGTGGCGCGAATATGGTCATATTGCAACACCCACATGGCTACCCGTGACTGGCCGATACCACCGCCAATAGTCTGCGGTAATTGCCCAGATAATACTAATCGATGCCACGGCAGTTGCGCATGTTGGTGTTTGCCACTGAGTTCAAGTTGACGCAACAGTGCAGGTGCATCAACGCGAATACCCATGGACGATAATTCAAGCGCATCGTCTAGCAGTGGATGCCACACCAACAAGTCACCGTTTAAGCCGCCCCATTCGAGCTCAGTGGCTGAGGTCCAGTCATCGTAATCCGGCGCACGAACGTCATGCTTTTCACCGTCACCTAATGCACCGCCAATACCCATAATAAAGACCACGGTATGCTGCTGAGTGATGGCTCGTTCCCGTTGCTTGGGTGTTAAATCAGGATACGCTTGGCGTAATTGCTCAGCGTGAATAAAGGTCACATCGGTCGGTAATTGGACCGGGAAGCCACCGTCAGAATATAGCGCTTGGACCGTTTGTTTTAATGCCGAGTAGATACCTCTAACCGTTTCTTTCAGCGTTGCGATAGTGCGCTCTTGCGGTTGGATGACGCGTTCCCAGTCCCATTGTTCAACCAACACCGAGTGGCGTTCCGATAGCTTTTCTTCATCAGGTCTGAGCGCGCGCATGTCTGTTACGATTCCGGAGCCAGCAGCAAATTGTTGCTGGCCCAATAGCGCACGTTTCCATTTTGCGAGCGAGTGAACCACCTCGTAATCAGCTTGTTCGGCTTGTACGCGTACCTTAACCGGTTGCTCATGACCAGCAAGGCCGTCTTGCATACCGCTCCCAGCGACCATGATCAACGGCGCTTGCACCGGAATTAGTTGTAATTGCTGTGCCAGTGCTGCGGCGAACTGGTGTTTCAACTGGCTTAAACGAAGTTGTTGTTGTGCAAAAGTCGATGTTTTCATGATGTTCTCCAATAATATTTAGTTTTGATGAGACATCATTCACCGAAATCGCCAATGCGATCAATACTATTTAATAAATTAACGCTTTACTTAAATATAATATTTAATATTATGGATTTTAATTGATAATGAATTAATTATTTGCGCAATTGGGGCGAAAAAATTAAATGATCGATAATTTGGACCAAGCCATCCTTGATGCATTGCTCGTCAATGCGCGCACCTCTTATGCAGAAATTGCTAAACGGCATGGCGTCAGTCCCGCAACTATCCATGTTCGGGTTGAGAAAATGCGCCAGCACGGGATCATCACCGGCGCTAAGCTAACCGTGAATCCGCGTGCATTAGGCTTTGATGTGTGTTGTTTCATTGGCATCACGTTAGCCCGAGCGGGTGATTACCCGAGCGCATTAAAACAGTTACAAGCGTTACCTGAGGTCGTCGAGGCACACTACACCACTGGCCAGTACAGCGTATTTATTAAAGTATTCGTGAAGTCCATTGATGACCTGCAGCACTTACTGATTGAAAAAATCCAACCCATCGACGAGATCCAGGCAACGGAAACACTCATCTCACTGCAACAACCGATCCTCCGCGACATCTCTGTCACCCAATAAAAAAGCGCTGGCAATTGCCAGCGCTTTATTCGTTGGACAGTGAGCGTTTTTATTCACTGTTCACTTTTCACCGTTCACTTTCAGTTTAGACCCAGACGTTCCATTTCTTGCTCGACTACTGCGAGTGGTAATGGAATGTAACCGTCTTTATCGACAATCTCTT